>NZ_BTPT01000123.1:0-7684 GCF_054408565.1 Vallitalea sediminicola | reverse complement strand
ATCAAACATGATGTTGAAAGAATATACAAAAACATGTATATTTTGAAAGTTGAATGACTGGATATGAGGAAGAACTCCTTTATCAACTTTCATATAGAAAATATTTATTTTGAATAGCTAATGGCTATGACATTATTATACTAGGAGGTGACATTATGGATTATGAAAAAGAATTGAAACTAATTAATATGAATGACGTTGAACTTCAAGATGTAAAGTGATTATGGAAGCCACATTAGGTGGTGAATTGCCATTTGATAGCTATGAAAGACTTGAATCAGCAGTTATTTACCAAACAGCCGAAGATGGTCTAGGAGTTGGAAAAGAACTTGTAGCAAAAGGTTTTAAAACCAAACGAGGCAGTACTATTCGTGGTATTTTAAAGAATGAAAAGTATATGGGAGATTTATTGCTAGGCAAGATAATTACAGTTGACCCAATTACAAAGCAATGTTTAGATAATATGGGTGAAGAAGAACAGTATTATATTAAAGACCATCATGAGCCTATTATCAGTAAAGAAGCTTTCGAAAATGCTAGAAAAATCCGTGAGAAAAGAAATAAGAATAAGAACAAGGGACGTATTGAAAGATATAATAGGATATACCTTTAGTAGTAAAAATAAATGTGGATATTGTGATACTATAGTAGGAAGACGTGCATTAAATGCAGGCACAAAGAACAAGAAGTTTGAACCTGATGTATTCAATGCTATTGTTGATCATATTGTTTTAGGTGGTGTTGATGACGAAGGTAACAAAGCTCCACACCTTTTGACTTTCGTATTCAAAACTGGTCCTAAGTCAAAGATAAGTATGCCGAAACCTAAACGTGGATTAAGATAGAACAGCTCAATTAAAAAAGGTGAAGAAGAATGTTACTTATCAACACCCGACTTATGTGGAGACTTGTCGTAAGAGTATTACAATAAAATTTATCCTAAGTGAACAAAAATGAAATTGATGGTAGATTAGGACAATATGACAATGAAATTAATATATTCTGGAGAAAAAAATTTTACTTTAAGATATTTAAAGCGGAATTTTGTATTTGAAAAAGAGTTTGTGATAGAATTATGTGGTTGAATCATTACTCATGCGGTATAATAAAATACAAGCCACATACCTAAAATTGTAATAAATAAGGAATTCCAGTAATGGATTATCTTATTCGAAATATATAAAACAGATTAAATAAAAGAAGTAAGTTTATGGATAATAAAACAGATATCTTAATTAATCAGATGGAAGATGGCAAAATAAAAATTGATGTTAGATTGGAAAATGAAACAGTATGGATGAATTAGAAAGCCATTGCAGAGATTTATCAAACTACCCATCAGAATATCACACTACATATAAAGAATATATATGATGAAGATGATAGACGTGTCACTGTGGTTACTGCCGCGGGCTAAAAGCAAAATCTATCACCAATATCTGTTGTAATTATATAGCGTTCTTCTACTACAAGGAATTTCGTGTCCATGATGAGCGTAGATGTGTGCCATGGATTGTCCTTTTTTTGCAAAGGTGAAATGAGTATATCAAGCATAGCAATATCAGCTGGTGACTGGTTGATTCCTTCACGTGATGATAATAACAGATTGTGATAAGAAGCATCGCTGGCAGAATATAGAGCATGTTGAAGTGTAAATCTGCGAAACTTTGCACATCCATTACAAATATAAGGAGCTTTAAGAATACGCTAATATAACAGGTCTATACTAGGGGCATATGGTTCTACAGTCTCTATTACAAGACAAACTATAGCAGGTTTTACAAAGCTTATAACAATCTTTTTTCTCACATAGAAATCTGATTTAACAAATTTTTTTTCTAGCACAAACAATAAGCTTTTTAAATTCTGGTTTCACGAAATTACTCTTGCAAACAAGGAGTTGAATATTCAGCTAAGAAAAAAATTAAAAAGTTGTATTGACTATAACGTCGCGTCAACCTGTATACTTATCTTGAAAAATGACTTTTTTATACTAGGGGGGAGAATACTCATGGAACTGCAAACCATCAGTCAAGTATCTAAATATTTTTCAATCTCAACTCGAACACTTAGATATTACGAACAAATCGGGTTGATTACACCTGCCGAAAAGGAAGATTATGCTTACCGTGTATATGATATGGAAGCAATCACACGCCTGCGCCAAATTATTATTCTACGTAAACTGAGGATACCTCTTAAACAAATTGCTGAGATTTTGAATAACGGGGATGTGAGTGTTGCAATCGAAATATTTGAACGTAATCTTGTCGACATTGAGGATGAAATAACTGCGCTCTCAACCATTCGCAGTGTTGTTAAAGTTTTTATCGAACATCTAGGTCTTGGAAGCGCGACATTCGTACTACCAGATGATGAAGGCTTATTAGAAATTGTGGATTCACTGACTGTCTCTAAAATTAATTTTAAGAAGGAGAGGAAAATGGAAGAACTTAAACAAGCAAGCGAGAAACTGAGTAAAATAGAGGATAAAGATGTGCGAATTGTTTACCTTCCGCCCATGACCGTAGCCGCTGCTTACGCATCTGGAAAAGACTGCGAAGGTAAGGCGTTAGATATGATAAATCAGTTCGTAAAAGATAGCGGATTGTTAAAAATCAAACCCGACGCCCGGAGTTTCGGTTTTGACTGTTCTAAGGAACCAATAGGAATTGGAGAACTTTCTCGCATATATGAAGTTTGGGTATCGGTTCCCGAAGACATGGAAATACCAGCACCTTTAGTAAAGCGAACCTTTAATGGTGGGTTATATGCTGCGCATGTATTGAGGACATGGGATTTTGAGGATTGGAGTTTATTAAAAGAATGGGTCAATGCCAGCGATAAGTATGATAACGACTGGGATTCCCCACGTTGGACATCTCCGGAAACGAGTGCCGGGCAAGGCTTTGAAGAAACGCTGAATTTTTATAATTATGCTCAAAACGGTGAAATGAAGGATTTACAGCTTGATTTATTATTCCCTATTAAGGAGAAGGTAAATGGAAGAATTTAATATCGGTGGGACAATCACATTCGGCGGTTATAATTGGCGCATTCTTGACATAAAAAATAATGCGGCTTTGATTATAACCGAGTATATTATAGAACAGCGTTCTTACCATGACGCTTATAAAGATATAACATGGGCTGACTGCTCGTTAAGAAAATATCTGAACGGGGAATTTTATGACAAATTCAATACAACAGATAAATCAAGAATAACTCCAGTAATAAATAAAAACCATGACAATCAGTGGTATGGGTCAAATGGCGGAGCAGATACGCAAGACAGTATATTTATCTTAAGCATTGAGGAAGCAGTCTGCCAATATTTCGGTGATAGTAGTTCAAAGTTGCATAACCCAGGAAAAAATCAAAGATATTGGTTTCAAAGAAAAGATGAAAACAACAGTAATCGAATAGCAAGACTTGAGCCTGAAAATGGAGGGATTTGGTGGTGGTGGCTTCGGTCGCCTGGTCGCGTTAATATAAAAGCCGTGTACATCCACGGTGACGGTAATATAGGTATCCAAGGTAACAATATATTGAAAGGCAACATTAGCGATGGCAAATGTACAGGTGGTGTCCGTCCAGCTTTGTGGCTAAAACTGGAATCACATTAGATAAATAGAGTATAATGCTTAATTATATACTAAAGAGCAAGTTTTTTCCTAACTTGCTTTTATTTTTTTGCAATAAAAATGGACTGTCTCACATTTTATTGTGAGACAGTCTCTTCTAAGTAATCAATAACTCATGATGTAATATAATTCTTTTGAACATATTTCCAGAAATCTATTATAAGACTTTATAATATAGTATTTCTATCATAGTCCTATTCTAATAATGATTTATCAATGATTTTATCATCAGATAGCTTATCAGAAAGAATTTCTCCATTCTTTAGCTTCATATATAATGCCTTATAACTACACTTAACCACATGGTCTCTTATAAACGCCTCTGTACTAAGTTCATTATAATCCTCTTTCGTTATAAAACCCTTATCCTTTGCAAATTTTAATCCTTCTTGCCAATTAAATTCTCCATCCTTATCACTATATCCGAGGGTCCTAAGCAATAATACCATATAGCTATTTGCATTTATAACTTCATTTGATCCAAACTTAGTTTCACTTACTCCCTTTGTAATGCCATTTTCATATAGATATCCTACATATTCATGACCCCAAGAAACGTCCGTAAAAGGATGGGAGTAATTTTTTTCTTGAGCTTCTTTCTCCTTACCAAGTAGTCTAACTATCATAACAGCTGATTGAATTCTAGTAAAAGGTTGGTCTAGTTCATAACCTAGTTCAGTACCTTTAAACATTCCGACCTTATTTAGTTTCTCTGCATAATCATAGTACTTAGTTCCATATGCATCTAGTTTCTTTTTAATTAGGTTGTAGTCTAGGACCTTATTAGCTGTAACTAGTACATCCTTATCCATATATAATAAATGATCTATTTTTTCTCCAAAGTCAACCTCAATAAAGTTTTTCATATCCTTAGAAAAAAGTATAGAGGTACCAAAGTTAAAGTTTAACTTCCCTGCGCTAGTCGTCGGTATCACCATAAAATATCCATCATTAAAAGCTATATATGGCACATATTCTCTATTCATCAATTCAGATTCATTAAATTCGTGGGCTATCCAATCCTTGCCGTTATAAGAATAGTGTAATTGAGCATCAATAAAAGCATAGAATACATCGTTAGCTACAAATTTTCTTGTGTACCACGCTATACTTGGTTTTGTTCTCTTCTCGGCATCTCTATCTAAAAAAGTGACTATGTTCCAGTTTATGCCTTCATCTGATCTTAGCATATAGTTACCATAGTAGTCTCCATCTTGAGCCACATAGTACTTACCATTATATAATATGTTTTTATCAAATAATGAATAGTTTCCTAGATAGTTATATTGCTTTGGAGTGAGCTTATATGGATCATATTTAGTTAATGAATGGGATACAAAATTTTTTCTATCATCAGTGGCTAAAAATGAACCGCCGATAAATCCTTTAAGAGCTCCGTGTACATCAAATAACTGCAGGCTACTTCCAGCCCATCTTGAATGCAAGTTTCCATTCTTATCACTAATCCAATCACTACCCGAAACTCTTTCCCAGTTTACTCCGTCTTTTGAAACATGCGTATCTAACTCATAGTAACTACTTGAGCTACCATTTATGACAAATTTGTTATTAGGATAATTCTCTTTGTCACTATGTATAAGAGATCCCGATGATATATAATTTCCAGACACTTCATCATAAAAGATAGTAGTATTCAATAGCTCTGTATCGATGAATGTTTTCTTTACATCCTTAAAGTCACTAGTAATTATTGCCTGTGGACCATACTCACCATTATCCCTATTAAATAGTCTAGTTGACAATGCAAAAAATTCTTTACCATTTGAAGCAAACTGAGTTATATTATCTTCAAATTCATACAATAGTGTATCGCTTGCATCAATAACCGATTCAGTTTCAGCATATGCTGTTGTCCAAGTAAGGATTACTGAAATAAGTATTACGATAACCAATACATATTTACTTAATCTCATTCTCTTCATATTGCCCTCCAATATCTTAGTTGAAAATGTATCCCTTACATAATAACATATATAACCATCCATTAATATCCTTTTTGTGGTATCTTAGCTAGTAGAACATCATATTCCTTTATTAGATGATGACGATTCTTTACCAATTTCCCCTATTGTTTCCCAATGACGATTTTGAAGTGATTCTAATGAGCGTTTTGCATACTTGTCAAAATCTTCTTCATGTCCTGCCATTGGATTTACGGTGCACCGTACAGGCAATGCAACTAAGAAACGTTTAATACATCCTTCATTACAGCGTGTACAACGAACAATATCTTTTGTTTTTCCTTCAGCATACTTGTTCACCCATTCTGGATCAGCTATTTGTTGTCTACCTTGTGAAATCATATCTACATCACCATTTCGAACTGCTTCTTCTGCTAATTCAGGATCATGAACTGATGGACAAATAAGTGGAATGGTTAATCCTCGCTTTACTATTTTAGCTTTAGGCAATACTTGACCGTCTTTCTTTGGAATAAAATCACTCATACATTCATAAGAACCATCTGATAAATGAATAAAATTAGCACCATAGCTTTCTAATTTTTTAGCTACTTCATTAGCATATTTAGGAGTAATGTCTCCTTCAATTTCTACTGATGCACTAATTCTAACACCAATAACAAAGTCAGGTCCTACATACTTTCTCATTGAATCAATACTTTCTTTGATAATTCTTAGTCTGTTATCCAATGAACCACCATATTGGTCAGTTCTTTGATTTAATCTTGGTGATATAAATGAATGTAATAAGTATCCATGTGGTGCATGAATCTCAATTCCATCAAATCCTGCTAATTTAGTACATTTTGCAGCATAACCATAGTCAGCTATCAGTTTGCTGATTTCTTCTTTTGCTATTTCTCTTGGTATTTCTCCAATAATATGCATACCCGGCACATTACTGATCTGCTTAAAGGCTTTCATTGGATTGGTACTAATTTTTTCATGATAACCAAGTGTTCTTGCTAGGGAGAGGGTAGGTTTCATATTTGTTGGAGAGCCTAAACCAGTTATTAGTTTATCGTGGCGTACATTATATCCAATAGGTGAAGCTGCTACTGGTTGAGTGGCTCCAAGATCACTTGTTCCTTGAGCACCTGGACCTATAGATACTTGTGCAATAATCTTTGCTCCAAATGACTTAACATGCTCTACAAAATCAGCCATTTTAGGTACAAAAGCTTCATCATAAATTGCTAAATTATTATATTTACGATATGTATCTGCAGTCTTGTGGCTAGTACCTCTCATAGCTTCAACAATAATCATTCCAGTTCCACCCATAGCTCTTGCAGCATAATAAGCTTTTTGTTGTCTACTAGGAAAATGCATTGGATCAGTATAATTCATATTCATTGGTGCCATAACCACTCTATTTTTAATAGTATGGCTTCCTATTTTGATTGATTGTAATAGAGGTTTTTCTTGATTTGACATAATTAACTCTTCTTTTCATAATTTAGTATAATCGTATATTATGAATTTCGTTATATTATGCTAAAAAAATACTACATAAGTTTATCTAGGATTAACAATAGTTGATCAATTTCTTCGGTGGTAAGTTTTTTTGATATTTCCATTATTTTTTTTTGACGCATTGTAGTAACTTTGATTAATGCATTATGTCCCTTTTCAGTTAATGTTGAAACGACCATTCTTCTATCTTCGTCACTGGTTTTCCTAACAATATAGCCTTTTTTTACAAGGCGATCCATAGTCTTTGTTGGAGTACTTACTGCTACTTCTAGTTGCTGAGCAATTTCTTTTATTGTTTTTTCAGAATTTAATCCAATAGCATCCATAATACCGATTTCGGCAATTGTAAGATTACCAATATCCATATCTGAGATTTTTTTGATAATATCTTTTTCAATAATACCAACTAGTCTTTTAAATTGTAGAAAAATGTTATCTAATCGATTGCTATTCATATTAATCTCCTTTCATTACCATAAATATAACGAACTTCCATATACTAGTTGAATTGTATCATTTAATTATTTTATTGTCAAGAATAATTCTTGTTATGGATATTGTATTATGATTGATTTATGATAA
>NZ_BTPT01000122.1:0-288 GCF_054408565.1 Vallitalea sediminicola | reverse complement strand
AATATATGGAATGAATATCTTTATTTGATAAGATATTCATTCCATATATTTATATAATAAAAAAACTGGTAAGATAATTACTTATTGGGGAGATATATACACTAAAGATAATTTTTATGATACTGGATGGCTTGAACCTTATAGTTTGAATAAGAATCAAATAAAGATTTTACCAGAGCGAAAACTTATTGATGAAAATCCAGATAACTATTATTATATTGATATAGATAGAGACATAGCAAGTATTGTTGTAACTATGATATATCCATTAGAATTATTGAATACCTT
>NZ_BTPT01000121.1:0-733 GCF_054408565.1 Vallitalea sediminicola | reverse complement strand
ACCCTATAATTTTTATGTAAGAAAATTATTAAAAGGAGCATAAATATTTAGTAGAATATGTACAATATATATTTGGAATAAAAATATATAAACAATAAGATATGGGAGGAAAAAGTGAAAGTACAAGAGATAATATTAGAAGGTTATAGGCGTAGATATATCTTGCTTGATGATGATGGTATACCTATAGTCTCTGTAGTTAGATACTTAAAGCATCTAGATAATATAGCTAAAGGTAGCACCACCTTAAAATCATATTGCTATGATTTTAAGGTGGTGCTACTTTTAGCTATATTATCTAGATGCTTTAAGTATCTAACTACAGAGACTATAGGTATACCATCATCATCAAGCAAGATATATCTACGCCTATAACCTTCTAATATTATCTCTTGTACTTTCACTTTTTCCTCCCATATCTTATTGTTTATATATTTTTATTCCAAATATATATTGTACATATTCTACTAAATATTTATGCTCCTTTTCCTCATTTTCTTACATAACCATTATCTTTTCCATCTTCATCTCCTTTCCTCTTTCCCCTATACAACTTCTACTATCTTTCCCTCTTTTAGAGTTACTTTCTTTTTTTATCTCTCCACTCCTTCTAATGTCCTTATATTCTTCTTCCCTCTTCTTTCCCCCTTCCCCCTTCTCTACTTTATCCCTTTCTTATTTCTTTTTTTTTACATCTTCCTCTCTTCCTCTCTTCTTTTCTTTCCCTCTTTTC
>NZ_BTPT01000120.1:0-2368 GCF_054408565.1 Vallitalea sediminicola | reverse complement strand
ATCTGTGTTTGAACATACTCTAGTTGACCAATATGATGGCGGATGCACAATCTGTAATCATGAAAACTATAATGACCGTAAATGTCATTATAATGATAGCTCTATTAACAACACATCAAAAAGAGACGTCAATAGAACTTTTCTTGGTCATGGAACTGACGGATCTTTTTACATGGTTTGTGCATGTCCTGCTAGAATATCATTACCTGTTGGTGCAGAACTCATGCTTGATTTAGGCTGCGATTATGCAGTTAACATGGATGGGTCAGGCGGAGTAAAAATGCGTGTTGCCTCTGGATATACCAATGGATTTAAATCAGGTAAAATGACTCCTCACGGTACTGATTATTTCGGAGAAGCAGTATGTGCATACATAAAATAATTATATATAGTAGATATTAAATTATGAAACCCCCAAATTTCTTATGGAATCTGAGGGTTTCATAACGTGAAAACAAAAGTTTATCTGATACTAATTTTTGATACCTTTCCATTATCTATTTCAACTATAAAAAAATAATCATAATGGATAGTCATTATTCCATTTTCATCCACCTTGTCAATAAAATGATCAGGTACCCATTGCGTACTTCCATACAAATCCCAATATTTTTCTATACTATCTCCCACTCTTAAACCCCTTGAGGTCTTATACTTATCCGTTATTAATATAATTGAATATATCTCTTTTGGAGGTATTTCTTCATTAATCACATTAGTCATAAGTTCTACTTCCATATCTCCATCGGAATAAGCCTCAATTTTAAATAGATCATCCTCAGATTGATCTATAATACGACCAGTAGTTTTAAATCTATCTCTAATATTTTTGTCAAGAGAATTAAAATCACTACCAATTACAAATTTATCCACTCTCAGACCATCATTTGGATCATAAAGAATAATTCTATTTCGTTCAGCATCCCACAATGAATTAGCAACCAAACAAAAATCAATATAATCTGCGGGAATAAAAGCTATATTATTTTTTATTATAGGAACACAATTTTTTGGATATGTTGGATGAATAAAAGCTTCTCCTGTATTTGTGAGAACCTTTTGTTTACCTATCCATATTTTTGAAAAACAACCCTTATCATAACCCATACTATTTTTCCTTTTTATTGCCATTAAAACAGCTTGTTCGTCTTGTATATATGCTACAATCCCACCGTATAGATTAATAATTTCTCTAAGTGGAACATAAACAATACCATTTTCAAGAAAAGGTGCATTATTTAACGTTATTGGTTCACCGTTTAATAATGCTTTTTTACTATTAACTTCCATACTAATACATACACTATCAGTGCCATTAGTTTCATGTGCAGCAACAGGCAATGCTTGAGTAAAAATACAAACCATTATGCTAGCAAAAATAATTTTTTTGAATTTGTTTACCATATAAACCTCCTATTTTTTAACCCATAATTTATATATTGTTAGACACATTTCAGAAAATGACACCCTCTTCTAATTTTACACTTTACTTTTACCCCCTCTTTTTTCTTTGTCATATTCCTCTTTATTCTTTTAGTTCATCCAGTTTCTCAAGTGTTTGAAAATAATACCTTGTCTGATAGCCACCTGGATGAATATCATTATCACTTTTACACACTTCGTAAAAACTACAATTAATATAGTAAGAGTAATCATTTTCTATAAAAATAAATACATATATACATTTGTTTTATGAACTAGTTGTTATGTATTTTCTACCATTGTATCATATTTTCTTAATTAATTTAATATTTTTTTAATATATAGACAACCATACAAATCTGTTATATTTATTTGCTTTAAAGTTAAGTAATTTATATATTAGTTATGGAACGTTAATTTTTTTATAATAAAAGCGAATAATATTAATATATCTATATTGATGCCCATAATAAATATATTATAGAAATGTATTGGTAATTTGCTAAATATATTTATATAATACTAGTATATGTTTAAAATTATACTATTTTTAAAAGTTAATATGTTATAAATAATTAAATCTATAATTAAAGCAAAAACTAATAAAAATTAAGTTTACAAAATTTATAATATTTCCTCTTTAAATAACTTTCTTGACACTCTATAGAAGGATAATACTTTCTGTGATTAGTCAGTGCCATAAAATCAAATCCAATTCTTCTTTCATGGATATCCTCCTAAAGCTGTGCATGATGTTACTTAGTTAATTAAAAATATTTAAACTTTTTGTGCCAAATCTATTGACATAAGTCTATAAAGGAGGATTATCTGCTATAGTTACAGCAAAAATATAAAAAGATAACTTTTTAATAACATAATAAGTCCTTAATTGAGGTTTACATTTTAAAAGATTTTTTCTCTTTATTAAATGTACAAAGAAATGTAC
>NZ_BTPT01000119.1:0-703 GCF_054408565.1 Vallitalea sediminicola | reverse complement strand
GTCATAGAAGAGATTGTATTAAGTGCGACATATGGATTGGAAGAAATCAAGAGCGAAGTAAGTATTATAGAAGAAACAGTCCTAAGTGCAACATATGGACTAGAGGAAATTAAGAGTGAAGTAAGAACAATAGAAGAGACCGTGTTAAGTCCAACATATGGACTGGAAGAGATCAAAAGCGAAGTAAGAACGATAGAAGAGACCGTATTAAGTGCGACCTACGGATTGGAAGAAATAAAGAGCGAAGTAAGTGTAATAGAAGAAACTGTCCTAAGTCCAGCTTATGGACTAGAGGAAATTAAGAGTGAAGTAAGTGTAATAGAAGAAACAGTCCTAAGTCCAGCTTATGGACTAGAGGAAATCAAGAGCGAAGTAAGTATAATAGAAGAAACAGTCCTAAGTGCAACATATGGACTAGAGGAAATTAAGAGTGAAGTAAGAACAATAGAAGAGACCGTGTTAAGTCCAACATATGGACTAGAGGAAATCAAGAGTGAAGTAAGTGTCATAGAAGAGATTGTATTAAGTGCGACATATGGATTGGAAGAAATCAAGAGCGAAGTAAGTATTATAGAAGAAACAGTCCTAAGTGCAACATATGGACTAGAGGAAATTAAGAGTGAAGTAAGAACAATAGAAGAGACCGTGTTAAGTCCAACATATGGACTGGAAGAGATCAAAAGCGAAGTAAGAACGATAGAAG
>NZ_BTPT01000118.1:0-1569 GCF_054408565.1 Vallitalea sediminicola | reverse complement strand
ACATTATTATACTAGGAGGTGTCATGATGCAAGCTATTGAGCTTGACTATAGAATGACTGAGCAAGGATTTTTAGAACCTGTTATAGAAGTATCGAACCCTGAACTTCAGATAGGCAAATATGGAAGTATAGCTATGAGTTATTTAAAAAATGAGAATCCATACAGATACAGTCTATTGAGAGCAGAAGGGGCATTGATGGAAATCATGTATAAAGTCAATGAGGAAGCTCATCAGATGATGGAAGTTTTGCAAAAGCAGATGTTAATGAAAGCCCCGATATTAAATCCAGAGAATTTTTACGAGAGCTATAAGCACAGGGAAATGATAAGAGCGAGAGCAGAAGAAATTGTACTTAGTGAAATAGTGTATATGCCAAGATAAAATTTTTGGTGTTTTAATGGAAAAAAATGAATGAAGCAGTGCCCAATCGCTAAATCAGAACACTGCTTCAATCTACCCCCACAATAAGCAGAGGCAAATATAGTATACATCTCTTTATTGTGGAATTCAACGTATATTTAATGATTACACAATACAAGGAGGAGTACATGAAATCAATAATAGAACAACTATTTGTAGGGGAAATTAACTCATTTGATAAGTTCACTCGAACAGATGAATATAATGAATGCAGTTCAGAAATTATGAAGGAAGAAGATGAATTTTTCAAGAAAATCAACCAAGAGCAAAGACAAATATTTGATAAGTTAGCAGATATGGAAGCGGGGCGTTCTATGATAGAATGTAAAACCCATTTTGCCTATGGATTTAAAGCGGGATTTAGATTAGCCGCTGAAATATATAGTGAAGAAATGATTAGAAAAACTTTGAAACTACATAAACCAATATTGACAATATGCCATATATAGCATATTATATAAGTAGGAGATAGTGATGCATAATATAAAATTCTTTCAAAGTGACAATGGAAAAGAACCAGTAAGAGAATTTCTTGATAGCTTAGATACAAAGATGAAAGCGAAAGCGTTAAGGGAAATAACGCTCCTAAGAGATAATGGACAGGAACTACGAGAACCCCACTGCAAGTATATTGATAAGGGGATATTTGAACTTAGAATTAAGTTCTCAAGTAATATATCAAGGATATACTATTTCTTTTACGTAAACAATAATATTATACTAACCCATGGCTTCATAAAGAAGACACAGAAAACACCGCCAAGAGAAATAGAAAAGGCAATAAAATATAAGATGGCGTTTGAAAGGAGGCATAGCAATGACTGATTTTAACAACTATTTAGATGAATGTATGAAAGACCCCGAGTTTAAAAAGGAATACGATGATCTAGCTGTAGAATATGAGATTAAACAAGCCATGATTGATGCAAGGAAAGAAAAAAAGCTCACTCAAAAGGAACTGTCAACTCTGACTGGCATACAGCAAAGTCACATTAGTAGGCTTGAAAATGCCAATTATAATCCGAGCATAGCGTTTCTTAAAAGAATTGCTCATGCACTAGGAAAAGAACTTCATATAGAATTTAGATAAGCGAGTTCGACTGCAATGATGTAGTCGGATTTTTTGTTGTATTAATGAATACCACAG
>NZ_BTPT01000117.1:0-560 GCF_054408565.1 Vallitalea sediminicola | reverse complement strand
AACAAATTTATCATGAACTTGGACTTAATAAGTGTGCTTCTATAGAATCATCTCTGTTTAAATAAACAGGTCTTGCCTTGAACTCTGTTTTCATGATTCTAAAGCATTCTTCAATCTCCCACCTTCTTTTATTAATCTTAATTATTGCAGAAGTATCAGCTTCAAGATTAGTACATACACCGTAAAATCCATCAAATACTTCTTCTTTTGCAATAACAGTATCATCAATACTATAAAAGTTTTTATCAGCTATTTCACCATCTTTGGTACAACTAGTCTTCTTAATAAATCTTTTATAATCATTTTGATTAGCTTTATTGATTCTAGAAGGATTGGAATCTATTTTTTTAACAGCACGTTCACTCTGGGTATTACGTATACTTCTTTGATAATCTCTATATTTAAGAGAAAAAGTAACAATAAGTTTTTGCTCTAATCCATTTTCTTTAATCCAACGTTCTTTATAAAACACTTTTGAAGTCACTCTATTTCTATCCAATTCATTCATTTTATCCAGCATATCATCAAGTTTTGATAAACTATAAACTCTATCATCATTT
>NZ_BTPT01000116.1:0-217 GCF_054408565.1 Vallitalea sediminicola | reverse complement strand
TTTTTTAACAGCACGTTCAATCTGGGTATTACGTATACTTCTTTGATAATCTCTATATTTAAGAGAAAAAGTAACAATAAGTTTTTGCTCTAATCCATTTTCTTTAATCCAACGTTCTTTATAAAACACTTTTGAAGTCACTCTATTTCTATCCAATTCATTCATTTTATCCAGCATATCATCAAGTTTTGATAAGCTATAAACTCTATCATCATTT
>NZ_BTPT01000115.1:0-2969 GCF_054408565.1 Vallitalea sediminicola | reverse complement strand
TAAAATATAGAAATCTCTCTTTAATTATATAGTTATAAATAATGGCTTGTTTCATCACATATAAGATTACATAAACAAAATGATAAGATTTATAATAATTTAAGATATTTTTTAATATATTTTAATAAGATTTTAATATTAATAAATTATACTAGATATGTTGGATATAATAATAATATGTATAAATTAAGATAGACGAGACGAGAGGATGTGGGATGATGATAGAATGGGTTAAAGAGTTAATGACACTTGGCCATTGGACAGATATGCTTAATCAAATAAGTTCTATGGGAATATTTGCAGGTGTTGGATTAGCAATGATTGAAGCTTTTTTCCCACCATTACCTTTAATATTATTTGTAACAATTAATGTTATGGCTTTTGGGTTTTGGACTGGTTATTTATATTCATGGTTAGGTTCTTGTATTGGTTCAATCATTGTATTTTTGGTGATAAAGAAATTTGGACAAAAAAGGTTTCAACAGAAAATTGCACATAACGAAAAAATTTACAATATTTTTAATTGGATAAAGGATAAAGGGTTTACCCCAATATTCTTCTTACTTACATTTCCATTTACACCTTCTATAGTTGTTTGCGGCTTAGCGGCTCTAGCGGGTATTAAAAATAGAGAATATATCAGTGCATTAGTTTTAGGTAAGCTTATAATGATATTTTCTTTGAGTTTTATTGGTTTTAACATTAGGGCATTTGTTGAACAACCTTTAAAATCAATTATATTAATATCAGTAACATTTGCAATATCATTAATAGGTAAAAATGTAATTAAATTATTTGAAAAAAAGTACGAAAAAAAGACACCAACCAAGAATGAAAAATTACCAGCAAAAGCTGCATGAAAAGAAAAAATCAAATAAAGCATTGAAAAATACCCTATAGGTAAAGAGTTACCTTATAGGGTATTTCTTATTATTATAAGAAGGGGATATTCAACTTATATAATTTATTATAGTTATACTTTATTAAGCGTAAAAGTAATGATTATTTATCTTAGTAATATACGTACGGTTATTCATAATCCAAAAATTAGAAGATTTTGCTGGATTAAGGAAATATAAAGAGCTTCCAATATTGTTAGAACCGTTTAGAGCTGCAATGGCTGCATTTATACTTTCTTGGGTAGGAGTATTATATATGTTGCCGTCTGCAACTGGAGTAAATTGAATACCGTATTTGTTATCAAAAACAACAGATTTTATTGTGCTTGGAAATTCTGAACTCTTTTTTCTATTAATGATTACGTTAGCTACTGCTAATTTTCCAGCGTAAGGTTCTCCTACTGCTTCAGCTTCTACAATCCTAGATAACCAATATAAATCTTCTGAGCTATATTTGTTTGAAGGAGGGGTGTATCCATTGTTACTAATGTATACTGAGCTGTTAGCCCACTTCACGTCATATCCTAATGTTTCAGATATAAATCTTACAGGTACAAAAGTTCGTCCTCTAACTAGGTTTATTGGTGCATCCATTTTATAATGTTTGCCGTTTACAGTTACATATCTAGAACCTACGCATAATTTAATTTCTTTTTGATTAAATACCAATGTAGCAGTCTTGGATGAAGAGTCCCATTTGATTGATGTAGCATTAAGTGCTTCTCCAATAAATCTAATTGGTACAAAAGTACGCTGATTTTGAATATAAGGATTAACGTCAGGAGTTAAAACACTTCCATTAACGTAAATAGGTATCACCTGAGAAGCATATGCTTGGCTTGAAAAATTAAAAACCAAAAGTAACGAAATCATTAAAAGCATTATTCTTTTCATCTAATCACCTCTACAACAAGTCTAACAAATGTATTATCCAATCTCAATATGGAATTAATGGAAGAGATGTAAAATCCTAAAACTCATACTAATTACTATTTAATTTATAAGGGTTGTAACGATTAGATATATATAATGTTGCATCTTATACTATTGTGGGGGATAGCACTTATGGTTTTCTATTATATTAATAGTAATAATGAATAATAGGATAATAATTAAAATAATACTATATATAAGTTGAATCAAGGAAAATATATTGAACTTATAGAAATGGGCGTATAGATGGTTAAATTCAACTTATATATATAAGGATATTAAGAGAAATATGATTTGTATCATAATAAAATTAAAATAAGAAATAGAATTTATTGGGATTTTTATTTCCTAATATATACAAGTAATTTTGTATTACATATATTACATGATATAGAAAAAGATTTAAAAAATGTCGAATAAAGCCTTGACTTTATTATGTATAAATGATATAATTCTCTTCGCTGAAGAAAACAAAACAGCAACGAACAAATTAGGACAGAACCTTGAAAACTGAACAGTGAAACAACCAAAAACTTAGTAATAAGTTTTACCCAAAAAAATCCTTAGTAAATAAAATGGATAAAGACGATAGTCTATAAAATATAAGCCAGAGCAATCTGGTCAAGATGAAACTTATGCGATATTTTGAACTAAGAAATAATAACCTTTACTAATTAAGACAATTTAATCTTAAAAGTAAAACTAAGAATTTCTAACTTCAAAAAATCTTTAACATGAGAGTTTGATCCTGGCTCAGGATGAACGCTGGCGGCGTGCTTAACACATGCAAGTCGAGCGAGAAGCTATCTAATGAACCTTCGGGTGATTTAGATAGTGGAAAGCGGCGGACGGGTGAGTAACGCGTGGGTAACCTGCCCTATGCAGGGGGATAACACATTGAAAAGTGTGCTAATACCGCATAAGACTACAGAGTCACATGACTCAGTAGTAAAAACTCCGGTAGCATAGGATGGACCCGCGTCTGATTAGCTAGTAGGTAAGGTAACGGCTTACCTAGGCAACGATCAGTAGCCGACCTGAGAGGGTGATCGGCCACATTGGGACTGAGACACGGCCCAAACTCCTACGGGAGGCAGCAGTGGGGAATATTGCACAATGGGGGAAACCCTGATGCAG
>NZ_BTPT01000114.1:0-631 GCF_054408565.1 Vallitalea sediminicola | reverse complement strand
CGCTAACGTATTAAAAGATAAAACACAGAACCTTGAAAACTGAACAGTGAAACAACCAAAAACTTAGTAATAAGTTTTACCCAAAAAAATCCTTAGTAAATAAAATAGATAAAGACGATAGTCTATAAAATATAAGCCAGAGCAATCTGGTCAAGATGAAACTTTAACATGAGAGTTTGATCCTGGCTCAGGATGAACGCTGGCGGCGTGCTTAACACATGCAAGTCGAGCGAGAAGCTACTTAATGAACCTTCGGGTGATTTAAGTAGTGGAAAGCGGCGGACGGGTGAGTAACGCGTGGGTAACCTGCCCTATGCAGGGGGATAACACATTGAAAAGTGTGCTAATACCGCATAAGACTACAGAGTCACATGACTCAGTAGTAAAAACTCCGGTAGCATAGGATGGACCCGCGTCTGATTAGCTAGTAGGTAAGGTAACGGCTTACCTAGGCAACGATCAGTAGCCGACCTGAGAGGGTGATCGGCCACATTGGGACTGAGACACGGCCCAAACTCCTACGGGAGGCAGCAGGGGGGAATATTGCACAATGGGGGAAACCCTGATGCAGAGACGCCGCGTGAAGGAAGAAGGTTTTCGGATCGTAAACTTCTATCAGCAGGGAAGATAG
>NZ_BTPT01000113.1:0-2054 GCF_054408565.1 Vallitalea sediminicola | reverse complement strand
TTTTGTATAGCTGGCTCCTTGTAAAATATCTAGAATCAACTAGTTTGATTATATTGTAAATGATAACAATTTTCAAGTAGTATTTTATCTCATTTTCCAATTCATGGGAGTATTATAGGAATTTTTGTTGAAGATTGTTGATTAATAATATAGTTAAACATTTTCAGCCATCTTTTTTAGTAAATCTATAAACTTATTTCTTTCTTCATTTAATATCCTACTGCTATGAGTATATTCTAATGCTATATGTTCTTCTTAAACAAGTTTTCCTTCTTTTCTTAGATATAGACTAAATGAACGTTTATCCGATTCACTTATTTTTTTCAATATAGGGGGACAGCAACATAGCCATCAAGCTAAGAAAATTCTATAAAAATACCTATCCTATCTGTAAAAATGTTATTATTTGGAAGATGATAAAACTACATTCATGCTTACAAATGATATAAGAAAACTTAAAATTAGATAAAGATATAAACTTTTTTGCAGATAAACTTATAAGATATTTTTCAAAAGAAAAGATTGAATAAATAGCGAGAGAAACAAGTTTTGTAAAAAGATAAGGTGAAATTGAAGCATGGGATAAAATTTGCAATACCTTAAAATTAAAATTTTAAAATTAGGAATGGTTAAAATCACATAAAGAGGATAAGATTACTGTTTTTGATATTCTTGGAGTTTGTCATACACTAACAATCAGTACAGATAAATATGCAACATAAAATACCTTAATGAATACTAATGGATACTTAAAATTCACCAATGAAGCTTATTAAAAGAATGATTATTGAAAAATATGGTATTTAATAATCGCTAACGAATAATTAACATGGCTTAGCTTGATGGCTATGTGACTATACCCCAAGAAGAGGTCATAAAGTCAGTAGCAAATGCAACTACATCTAAAAAAGCATCTGAATTTAAAATAGTAAATGATTTGTTAAAACATTTACTTTTAAAATAACTTCCTGCTTGTATATAAATTTAAATTAATTCTTAATTTAGAGCTTATATTATTAACTCAACTTTCCCAGCATAAATTTACGAACAAATCCTTGATATAACTGGCTTGCTGGTCAATCCAGTACTACAATTGATTTTTTATACTAGATATGTATTCAGAACTAGCCCCTTTTATCTGCTTAACAAATAAACTCATTAAACCTTGAAGAGCTGTTTCTAAGTCCATATCACTTATATCATCACAGTAATAAAAAAATAATTCGCCAAATGTTTTGGTATCTTTTTCATCACGCTTTATCCATTCAAGAAGTGTGTACCTTGTAAATACAATAGTTATGTGGCTAATCATCATATCGTAGCTTCGACCTTGAAACTCAGTACCTAATTTCATGAAGGATTTGATAGCTTTAAAGAATAGTTCTATGCTCCATCTATTACCATAAATACGTATGATTTCTTCACTGGATAAGGTGATATCAGTACTTAGTATAGTAAGCCATTGTCTCTTGTTATTACGGTTTTTGACATAGACAATTTTTACTGGTATACCTTGTTTGGTTTTTACTGTTACTGAACCTAATATATTACCTACCCGATTTTTAGGTAATAGTGTACGCAACTCTTTTAACGTATAATTTTCCCCTTGATACGTATACTTTTGTTTGAGTTGCTTAACCATAGCTATGACATGGAGTCCTTCTGCTAAGATAGACTGGATCAATGGTTCATGAGTAAACCACGTATCCATAAGGACGTAATCAGCCATAACACCTTGTCTCAAGGCATGCTTGATCATATTTATAGCTACTTCTGGTTTCTTTTGCAATGCTTCTTGTCGGCGTTTGTAGCCATGGCTACGTTTATCAACAGTCGCACATTCTTGTAAGCGATTAGTTTTATTAGAAGATGATAGCATAGCAAAATCTACAGGGAACAAAGCTATAGCCATCAGACCAACCAAGGGTTAGCATAGTAAAGCCTTTTTGATACCGGTGAGTAGCATGGTCATAGATTTTAGCCATTAATTCAACGCACTTACTACGGTTTCTTGTTACCATCGTATCATCAAGGATAAGAACTTACGCCAAGCA
>NZ_BTPT01000111.1:0-1811 GCF_054408565.1 Vallitalea sediminicola | reverse complement strand
TATCTTTATTCTTTTATAAATTCTGAAATGTCATTTAACTTTCCAATTGCAATTTTAGAATGATTATATAAGAAATCAGATTCATCAAAATTACTCATTGCTTCTGCTGTTTCTTTGACCACATGTTCGTGTCCACCAGCCCCTAGAATTAGTCAGCCCCGAAAGGTAAATAAGCTTTAAAAACTTCATTTTTTTCCTATAGACCTTTATCCACAGGTTCTGGGTATCAACTTGCAAATTTTAAAAAGTTATCCACGGGCCATAATTATAAAAACCCCTTTTTATCTTTTTTGCCTACACTTATTCAGTTCCATTAACTGTTATCACCCTCCTAGCCATTCGTTATAATATTACTCTATACTTTTTTCAATTCTTCTACGCTTATATATTAAGTCTTCCTCTGATAAGGGTTCTCTTCGCAAACTTTCTAATAATCCTTTTGCCACATTTTCTACTATTCGATTTAATTCCCTAATACCCTTAAATCCATATTCATAGAGTTGCACCAGCATATCTGCTATTTGTGTTATTAGGTAGTGATTCTGTAATGTTTGATAGTCTTTGCTGTTTTGATGGGTAATCATATATCTTTTATTCTTTTGCATGTTGAATCCTTCATTTTCGATTAACCATCTTTGTCTTCCTGTTTTTGCAAATTCTACTGCTGTTTGTCTTCCAATTTCTAAGCTGCTTAGCCATTGAAATGATTGATTTTTCTTTTCATCCCTATCTATATCTAGCACCATCATATTCACTTTATATCCTTTATACTCTAACTCATTTACCCACTGTATATGATGTCTATGTGTTCCTAACAGTCTACCTTTTTTAACTTCATCTACAAACACTATTCTTGATTCTACTTCATCCATCTTAGCTATTTCTTCATATTCTTGAGCTATACTTGGGATGCTACCTTCTTTATATCTTATCAGCCATTTCCACTTGTTTTCTTCACATATTTTCATGAAGGGTTCACTAGCGTATAGGCTATCCCCTAGAATACACATCGGCAACCTTGGAAACATTTTTTTTAATGACTCCGATAGCCTTTTAAATGCTTTTATTTCACAGTCTTGCTTACTTATATTTTCACTTTCGTTATCGATGAATTCTGTTCCTATACTCAATACAAGATTATCACCTAGTATAATTTTTGCTTCTAGTACTTGATGATAATACACTGTTTTCTCATCTTCCTCACCTTTATTGAAGGTTTTTGTTAAACAGTGCTCACAATGCCTCTTTTTGTAGCTATATAGCTGTGTCGCATCTACTATGACACACCAATACTTACCTAAAAGTCTAGCATCTTGAAAGCTTCTTTTTCGTATAATACTGACTAGCATTTTCTTTCTAATCTTTTCAAACTCGGATGGATCTAACTTAGATAAACATTCGTTGATTGTCACATAATGAGGTAAAAATTTGTGCTCATCAAGTCTTAAAATCTTATACACGTTTTTGACTAAATTATCCTCATTAAATGCATCCGTCATTTCTTTCATAGATGTAATAGAACAAACATTTTTTAGAATCATTACATATAGAACCACTTCAATTTCATAGGTCGTATAGCTTGTATTCCTACCATCCAATACATTTCTTAGGTCTTGAATTAATTCTGGAAAATAATGTTGCTGTATGTTAAGAAATTCTGCGATTTCGTTTTTTAATTCTTGTTTTAACTTACGTTTCTCTGCTCGTGTCATAATTAGCCCCTTTGCGAAAAAGTTTTTTTAAGTATAACATTTTTTCGCCGTGTTGCCTTGGTTTTTCCCTAATTATTACTGCGAAAAACATTTACCTTT
>NZ_BTPT01000110.1:0-1787 GCF_054408565.1 Vallitalea sediminicola | reverse complement strand
GAGCACTCTCGGAAACTCTATAGTGCCCGAGTTATCGCTCTTTTTTATTGCTTGATTTCTTTCTTTTTCCTCCAACTTTTTGCATAATACACTTGACAAATGTATAAGAATTTGTGGCGAAGCCCTTGTTAAAAATACATTTTGGAGGTACTTCACTTATGCTTAAAAATTGGACTTCTCATGCTGTTTACCAGCTCTTTATTTCTCATGCTGTTTCTTCGTTAAATGAATCACAGCTTAAAAAATTTTCTTATTATTCTCATTCTCTTGCAAAACTTACTTCTTTAAACCTTGACCCTTTAGCTGATTTTCTGGCTCCTTATTATTCTACCACTGGTAGACCTGCTATCAATCAGCCTGAAATCTTTCGTTCTATTATTCTCATGCTGGATAGGCATGTGACTAGCCTTACTAAATGGGTCCATTTACTTAAATCTGATGATTTACTAGCTCTCTTAATCGGCTGTACTACTGACTCCCTACCACCTTTAGGCTCTTATTATGATTTCATCAATCGGCTTTGGCTTCGTAATCCTTCCCTTGATAAATCTGAGCAAAAACAGTTGTATAATTATCCTAAAAATTCTAAACCAAGAAAAAAGGGACCTGGCAAAAATAAAAAACTTCTCAATAAACATCCGAATATTGTTCGCAAAACCGTTGACTTTTTTATGGCTGGACGTTTTTTTTCACTTCGCTATGAACGACTTTTACAAGAACTTTTTGCCTTAATTGCTATTATTCCCTCTATGGAACTCGGCTTGATTTCTTCTGAATGCCTTACTGTTGCCGGTGATGGTACTTGTGTTCATTGCCATTCTTCTTCCTTAGGTAACAAAGTCTGTAAGTGCAAAGAAAATGGTGACTATTATTGTAAATGTCCTAGACATTATTCTGATATTGATGCTTCCTATGGCTGGGACAGTGATCTTGGTACTTGGTTTTATGGACATACTCTTTATGCTTTTTCTACATATGATTCCATGACCAAATCAGATCTTCCTTTGCTGTTTCGTTTTGTTTCCGCTAAACGTCACGATAGTGTTACTGGCGTAGTTGCTTTGGCTGAACTTAGAGAAGTTGCGCCTTATTTAAGTATTAATAATGTATGTTTTGATTCTGCTAATGATAATTATCCAACTTATGAACTTTGTAACTCTTGGCATTATATACCTTTCATTGACCTAAATAGCAATCGTGGTAAGCCTACAACGCTTCCTCCTGCCTTGTCTATCAATGAACAAGGTGTACCCTTATGCTTATCAGGTCATGAAATGGTATACAACGGCTTCTGTAAAAACCGTTCTCGCCACAAGTGGCGATGCCCGTTAAAGTGTAAAAAAGTAGATACATGCACATGCAAAGAACAATGTTCTCCTTCTCCTTATGGACGGGTTATTTATACAAAACCAGACTGGGATATTCGCCTTTTCCCTTCTGTTCCTAGAGGTACAAAACAATGGAAAGACATATATAAAACCAGAACCTGTTCTGAACGAATTAATAATCGCATTCTTAATGATTATGGACTACATTCAATGCGAATTCGTGGTAAAAAGCGTTATTCCTTTTTTACCATGATGATTGGTATTAACATTCATCTTGATGCTAGAATTAAAAAAGCTAATTTAGCCACTTCTTAATTATTACTTTTATTATTTTTTTAAACCAGCTAATTGGTGGTTTTATTTGCATGCTATTTTTTCTGTATTTAATCAATATATTGGAAAAGAAACTACTTATACATAATTATTCAACCTTTATTCATTACTTTCCGAGAGTGCTCT
>NZ_BTPT01000109.1:1285-1483 GCF_054408565.1 Vallitalea sediminicola | reverse complement strand
CTTACTTCACTCTTGATTTCCTCTAATCCATATGTTGCACTTAATACGGTCTCTTCTATCGTTCTTACTTCGCTTTTGATCTCTTCCAGTCCATATGTTGGACTTAACACGGTCTCTTCTATTGTTCTTACTTCACTCTTAATTTCCTCTAGTCCATATGTTGCACTTAGGACTGTTTCTTCTATAATACTTACTTCG
>NZ_BTPT01000109.1:0-1226 GCF_054408565.1 Vallitalea sediminicola | reverse complement strand
TCTAATCCATAGGTTGGACTCTGCACTATTTCTTCTATGACTCTTACTTCACTCTTTATCTCTTCCAACCCGTAGGTCGGACTTAATACGGTCTCTTCTATCGTTCTTACTTCGCTTTTGATCTCTTCCAATCCATATGTTGCACTTAGGACTGTTTCTTCTATTATACTTACTTCGTTCTTGATTTCCTCTAGTCCATAAGTTGAACTTAACACGGTCTCTTCTATTATTTTTACTTCACTCTTAATTTCCTCTAGTCCATAAGCTGGACTTAGGACAGTTTCTTCTATTACACTTACTTCACTCTTAATTTCTTCCAAACCATACGTTACACTTAATATTGTTTCTTCTATTATACTTACTTCGCTCTTTATCTCTTCCAATCCATATGTCGGACTTAACACGGTCTCTTCTATTGTTCTTACTTCACTCTTAATTTCCTCTAGTCCATATGTTGCACTTAGGACTGTTTCTTCTATTATACTTACTTCGCTCTTGATCTCTTCCAATCCATATGTCGCACTTAATACGATCTCTTCTATGACACTTACTTCACTCTTGATTTCCTCTAGTCCATATGTTGGACTTAACACGGTCTCTTCTATTGTTCTTACTTCACTCTTAATTTCCTCTAGTCCATATGTTGCACTTAGGACTGTTTCTTCTATTATACTTACTTCGCTCTTGATCTCTTCCAATCCATATGTTGAACTTAACACGGTCTCTTCTATTGTTCTTACTTCACTCTTTATCTCTTCCAATCCATATGTCACACTTAATACGGTCTCTTCTATTATACTTACTTCGCTTTTTATTTCCTCTAGTCCATATGTTGGACTTAACACGGTCTCTTCTATTGTTCTTACTTCACTCTTAATTTCCTCTAGTCCATATGTCGCACTTAATACGGTCTCTTCTATCGTCCTTACTTCACTTTTGATTTCCTCTAATCCATAGGTTGGACTCTGTACTATTTCTTCTATGACTTTTACTTCGCTCTTTATCTCTTCCAATCCATAAGTCGGACTTAACACGGTCTCTTCTATCGTCCTTACTTCGCTTTTGATTTCCTCTAATCCATAGGTTGGACTCTGTATTATTTCTTCTATGACTTTTACTTCGCTCTTTATCTCTTCCAATCCATAAGTCGGACTTAACACGGTCTCTTCTATCGTCCTTACTTCGCTTTTGATTTCCTCTAATCCATAGGTTGGACTCTGTATTAT
>NZ_BTPT01000108.1:0-8045 GCF_054408565.1 Vallitalea sediminicola | reverse complement strand
AATCAGCATAGAGTTATGTAGTTCATCTGTATTTCTGCCCATAAGTATAGATTTTAAACTTATAAACTAGAAAAATATTATATTAAATGTAATACGTCTACAATCAATAACTTTAGTGATAGAAGTAAAGACATGGTTACAAAAATAGGTTTTATGATTTTGGCACCTTTCTTAAGAGCAAAAGAAGTGCCTAATCTTGCACCTAGGATACTGAATATTGCTACTGGTATACCATAGCTAAAATTAATTTTCATATTTATTGCGAATAAAAATAATGAAGTAATATTACTTACAAAATTCATTACTCTAGCATTAGCTGAAGCTCTTGTAAACTCAAAACCAAAGAGCTGTATTAATCCAAACATTAAAAAAGAACCTGTACCTGGTCCAAAAAATCCATCATAAAAACCAAGACATAGAGCTAATAATATAAGTAATAAAATTCTTAGTTTAGTTGCTTTTTTTAGATTTTCTTTCATTCCTAGTGATTTTGAAAATAGTGAATAACCTCCTATAACTAGTACCATTACTAGTATGATACTACTTAGTGTCTGTTCATTGATTTGAAGAGCTACAGTAACACCTATACATGCTCCAATTAATGTAAAGGGTATAGCGTATTTCAGAAGCTTTTTACTACCATGTCCACTTTTAAGATATTTTATTGAACTTGTTAATGAAGCACATGAAGCTGAGAACTTATTAGTTCCAAGAACCATATGTGAAGGTAATCCTGCCATATAATAAGCAGGTACACTTATCAATCCGCCGCCTCCAGCAATAGAATCAACAAATGCCGCTATAAATCCTGCAAAACATAATAAAACAATTTTCATTGGTTAAACACTCCTATAATGTTATCATAAGAATATTATAAATGATTATTGTAAAATAATAAAGTAAATATGATCTATCAAATAATTTTTCTTAGAGATTCTATTCATTGACAAAAATTCTTTTTAAAAGTATATTAATTGATAAGGTACAAATGACAAGAATATTCAAGGATGTGAAAAGCATGCAAGAAAAACAAATATTCTCTATTTGTTATGATAATAATATCTGTGATTTTGAAAAATATATTTTATCTTCAGCTATTTCATTTGAATTTTATAATATACATTCAGAAGACGGTATGGGTGGGAAGCATAGTGGGATGAATCTCTTTCGCATTGATTTTACTAAAGTTGGACGATTTGAATGTGAATTTCCTGATCATACTTATTCGTATAGAGGAGAGAATGAAATTACTTTGATGGCTATAAAGGATAGTGAAGAATGGATATTAGAGTCGAATTTCCCTACAGGTGAGTATAGTGGTTGTGCACTTATAATTAAATTAGATCAAATAACTGGTGAGGAGAGTTCTTTTCTCAACAAATTTAGTATTGATATTTTTGAATTGATTAATATTATGAACTTAAATAATAGATGGCACAAACTTATTGATTGTAGTAAATTCATAAATTTTTTTAACGATATTTATAATGCCCATATAGATTGTAATAAAGAAATAATTTTGTTAAGGGTTTTAGAGATGTTATCTAGTATTTCTAAAAACGAATTTCATCATAATCTAACGAATGATAATAGTCAATATTTTTCAGGAGAGCACGTTAAGAAGGTAAAAGCTTTACATAATATAATAACAAAAAACTATAATAGATCAATATCCATTGTAAGCATTGTTAGTGAAAATGGAATAGGATATTCTACATTTAATAAAATATTTAAAAATATTTATGGGGAATCTCCTTACCATTATTTAAAAAAACTCAGAATGAACTTTGCTGCCCATAAACTACATGAAACAGAATTAAGCATTCTAGAGATAGCTATATCCGTTGGATATAACAATCCTAGCAAGTTTTCAAATGCTTTTAAGTCTATTTTGGGAGTGTTACCAAGTACATTCAGAAAACAAAAAAACGGAATGGAGCATTAAAAACAGTAATGGAGTAGAAAATGATAATATAAATCAATTAATATATAGGTAGTTAGACTTGTCTAACTACCTATATTTATTGTTAGGAGGGAAGCTGCGTATTAGTATTACAAAATGTAAAGGATGGCAGATATGATTAATACTATGAAAAATAAAAATGGATTAAAAAGGTTAATGCAAATAGCATCAATAAAAAAAGGAATAGTAGTAGTAGCAATTCTTTTTCTTATTCTCTCAGCAGTAGCATCATTTTTACCGTACATATCAATTTATTACATTGCTACTGAAATATTAGAAATATATACTAAGAATAAGGCAGTTATGGATACAGAACTTATTTTCAAATTTGCATGGTTGCTTATTATTGGTGGTGGTATTAATATTCTTAGTTATTATACAGCGTTATGTCTGTTACATAAGGCTGCATTTGAAACAATCTATAAATTAAAAAAAGATATATTGCAGCATTTTACGAAATTACCACTTGGATTCACAATAAAAATGGGTAGTGGTAATATTAGAAGAATTATTGATGTAGATATAGGAAATACAGAAGATTTTTTGGCTCATCAATTACCTGATTTAGTATACACAATTGCATCTTGTATAATAACAGTCGGTATTTTAATTTGGGTTGATTGGCGTTATGGCGCCGTTTGCTTAGCTGTTATTGTAATTGCAGTTTATATATTAGGATTAGCATTCAGAACAGATTCTGCTAAAGCCCATATGCAAGAGGTATTCAAAGTCAATGCTGAGATGAATAATCTAGCTGTTGAATATGTGAGAGGAATTTCAGTATTAAAATTATTTAATACTACATTAGCAACATTTGAAAAATTTTATGATGTAATAAAAAAATATACTCAATCTTCCGTTAAATATACCTTGAAACTTGAAAAACCAATGGCCGCATATACAGTGTTAGTTCATAATATGTATCTGTTTATGTTGCCTATAATTATATATATTGGACAAAGTTCAAATGGATATAATTTATTTGTGACTAAAACAATTTTTTATATTGTTGTTGCACCAGCCATTACAATAACAATGTTAAGAGTTGTGCATCTAGTTTCAAAAACATTTCAAATTCAATATGGTATCCAAAATATGGATAAAGTATTTCAAGAATCAGTAATTCAGCCTATATCTGTTTCAAATAATATTTTGATAAAATCTTATGATGTAGAATTTAGAAAAGTTACTTTTTCTTATGACAAAACTGAGAAATCTTTAGCACTTGATAATGTGAATTTTACTGCTAAAAGTAATAAGGTAACGGCCATTGTAGGTGCATCAGGAAGTGGAAAAACTACCATTGCGCATCTGATACCAAGATTCTATGACGTACAAGATGGACAGATTATGATAGGAGGAGTCGATATTCGTAACATTGACTTGGATCAATTGATGGGTTTAGTTGGTTTTGTTTTTCAAGATGCTTATTTATTTAAACGAAGTATTAAAGATAATATTAGTATGGGGTGTGAAAATTCCTCGGATGAAGATATTATCCATGCGGCAAAAAGTGCATATTGTCATGATTTTATAATGAACTTGCCACAAGGATACAATACAATCATAGGCAGCAAAAACGTATACCTTTCTGGAGGAGAAAAGCAAAGAATAGCTATAGCAAGAGCTATATTACAAGATTGCCCTATCATTATATTAGATGAGGCAACAGCATTTAATGATGCAGAAAATGAATACTTGATTCAAAAATCTTTTGAGAAGCTCTTAGCTAATAAGACAGTCATAATGATTGCACATCGTCTGAATACAATTAAAAATTCTGATCAGATAATAGTAATGGATAAGGGTGAAGTAGTAGAAGAGGGTACACATACGGAACTAATTGGAAACAAAAGAAAATATTATAATATGTGGGAAACATATAGCCAATCACAGCTATGGCGAATTGGAGGTGAAACTATTGAATGAAATAAAAAAGTTGCTTTACATATCAGATATTAGTAAAACAAAGTTAAGAAAAGCTGTATTTGCCAGTGTTATATCTAATATATTGTTTATGATTCCAGTTATAGTTTCAATTGAGGTATTTGTTGAGATCTTAAAGCCTCTATCTGGGCAAGAAATTCGTTTCAATAGGATATGGATGCTCTTTATTGTGGGTATAATTGTATTTGTTTTAATGTTTTTGGCGAGTATATATGAACATCGAAAATGTTTCGTTGCTTCTTATTCAGAATCTGAGAGTTACAGGATAAAAATATCTGAGCACTTAAGACATCTTCCTATGAGCTTTTTTAATACTAGAGATTTAGCAGAAATTACAACAAATATTATGGGGGATTGTGCTTCAATTGAAATGGTACTTAGTCATACATTGCCTCAAATTATTGCAACAGGGATATCTACTACTATTATTAGTATCTGCCTTTTAATCATTGATTGGCGTTTAGCTCTATGTGTTATAATCACCATACCAACTGCCATGTTTATAATATGGGCAAGTAGAAAGATTCATAAGAAATGGGTCAGGAAATTAACAAATTTAAAATTAGAACAAGAGGAAGCAATTCAAGAATATATTGAGGGAATTAAAGTTATAAAATCATGCAGGGTTTCTAAAAATAATTTCCAACATATTAATAAACTTCTTGCTTCTATGAAAAATATGCAGCTAAAGGGTGAAATAATAACAGGTTTGTTTTTTACTGGTGCCCAAATCATTCTACAATGGGGTACGGGAATAACAATTTTTGTTGGAGCCATGTTATATGCAAATGGACATGTTAAATGTATACCTGTTCTTCTTTTCTGTATGTTGTCCATCAGAATATATGGTCCAATATTAGTTCAAATTGTTTCTTTTGCAGAATTGATGTACTATAGATTCGCAACAGAAAGGATGCGTAAATTAATGTTAATTCCAACAATCACAGGAGATGAAACAAAGCAGTTTTCTGATTTTAATATACATGTTCAAAATGTAAGTTTTGCTTATGCGGATAAAATCATAATCGATAATGTAACAATTCCTTTTTGTACAAATCAGATAACTGCAATAGTTGGACCATCGGGCAGTGGAAAGAGTACACTTATAAAACTTATCGCCAGGTTTTGGGATATAAATCAAGGAAATATCCTTATAGGCAATAATGATATTAGCAAAATTAAACCTGAACATCTTATGAAATATATTAGTATCGTTTTTCAAGATGTCATTCTATTTAATGATACTATTTATAATAATATTAAAATTGGTAACAAAAATGCCTCAGAACAAGAAATCTATGAAGCTGCAAAATTAGCTGGCTGTGAGGATTTCATAAAAGATTTACCTGATAAGTATAATACATTGCTTGGAGAAAATGGAAGTAAACTATCTGGTGGTGAAAGGCAAAGAATCTCTATTGCAAGAGCTTTACTTAAAGATGCTCCAATAGTTATTTTAGACGAAGCTACTTCTTCATTAGATTCAGAAAATGAAAATTTAGTTCAACAAGGAATTTCTAAACTGATAAAAGGTAAGACTGTTATTGTTATAGCTCATAAATTACGTACTATAGAAAATGCGGATAAGATTGTTGTTCTAAGTAATGGTAAGGTTGAAGAAATGGGCAAACATAAGGAATTATTGAAAAATAACGGATTATATAAAAAGTTATATGATTTACAAGATATGAGTTCAACATGGAGCGTAAACATCTAAATAAAAACTAAAAAAGATACTTTTGTTACTAGGGGCTTATTGTTTTTATAAGCCCCTAAGATATAAAGAAATTTAATTGTAGACTTCAAATTCCCATATTGAATAACCCCAATTAGTTGCTCGTTCTATGCCTTGCATCTTAATATATCTTCCTTGTTGATTGATAGGAATAGTATCTAGACCACCATCACCATCACTCTCAGTATATATATTTATCCAGTTAGTTGTATCATCTGATATTTGTATTTTATATTTTTTACCGTATGCATTTTCCCAATGTATGAGTACATTGCTAATATCTGTTATTTCACCTAAGTCAACATAGCACCATGAGTTATTATCATAATCACTAGCCCATCTTGTTAGTTTGTTTCCATCAACAGCTAGAGGTCCATTAAATGAAGTAGTTGGTTCTACACCTGAAACAAAAAATGGCTTGTTAACAGCTAGATTCGTGGGTTGATCTATAGTTTCATAAACACACAAATCATATAAAGAATATCCCCAATCCGTTTTTCTTTCAACACCTTGCATCTTTACATAACGTGCATCTACTCCTGAGAAATCAATAACATCTTCATTACCGTCAGAATCAACTTCACTATAGACATCTATCCAATTTACAGCATCGGTTGAAACTTGTATTTTATATTTTTTGCCATAAGCTGATTCCCATAATAATTTTACTTTATCAATATTATAAGTATCTATTAAATCTACGTAAATAAATTCTTCATCATTATAATCACTGGACCAACGAGTAGTTACAAAACGATCGACTGCTTTGTCGGCGATAAATGATGTACCTGCTTCTATAGAAGAAGCTGTAACAGGTTTATTATATGCTAGATTATTAGGGTCAATAGGAGGTAACTGCTCAGTAGGAGTAAGGTTGATACCTGGCGCATTACCAATTTCAAGAGTTCTATTTACAAACTCCGCATAAGTATTAGAATTTTTACCTCCCCATAGCTTTTCTGATAAGATCTTTAATGGAGGTTGAATTAGTTTATCACAATCTTGTTGTGTAACAATATCTCTTTTACCATCTAACCAGATATTAAGTTTAGCCCCTAGAAGTTGTCCGTGGTTAGGTGTCAATTTATTAGTTTTAGCTCTATTAAATATATGAGGTTCCCATTCCTCATAGAGAACTGGTAAATCAGGTAACCAGCTAGTATCTGGAACAATATATAGATAATCTCCAGAAGAATTTATTACTTTATTACCTCTGTTCACATAATTATTTACATCAAAACCACCTTCCCAAACATCAATAATGATATCAGAGTCGGGTACAGTTGTTCCACTTTCATGTTGCCATCCAGTCCATACACGTACATTTTTCCCTAGATTTTGTACATAATTAGCCATTGTATTATAATATTGGCGATATTTTTCACCGCCACCATCATATTCATCACAACCGATATGGAAATCTGGTGCTCGAAATAGAGGTATATATTCATCATATATGGATTGCATAAAAGTATATGTATCAGGGTTATTAAGATCTAGATAACGGTCACCTTTGGCAGAATTAATTAAGTCGGGACGAATCTTAGTGAATGGTCTTACATGGGATGGTGAATCAAATTCAGGAGTTATATTTATACCATAAATATCACCTAAATCCTGAAGTGCAGTAACTTCCTGTTTTGAATAACTGCCATCAGTAGCTGTCAGATTAGGATAAGTTGTACTTTCTATTCTAAATGCCCAATAACCATCATACCAATCATCTGTCCAGTGAATATGAAAGTCATTCATCTTAAACCATGACATCAGCTTTACATAATCACGAAGAAAATCTATATTAAAATATTTTCTTGATACATCAATCATAAAAGCACGTTCTTCATACATAGGAAAATCTTTGATGTTTCCTTTTGGTATAGAACTCTTTGCATTATCTGCTACTAATATTTGAAGTATTGATCTTGTTCCATAGAATGCACCATCAGCTGTATTTGCTTTTAAGGTTACAGTATTATCAATGTTCATTAGATAGCCTTCATTACCTATATCTGTATCCTGGCAGTTGAGAGTAATATATATGTCTGAATCAGTAGGTGTATTAGAAACTAATATAGATAAATCCAAATTGTCATTAATGAGTTTTAGATCATCTTTAAATGAGGTCATTCTAGTCAATAATTCTGTTTCATAATTTGGGTCAATGCATATATGGGATTGTGGAGTAAGAGTAAAGAGACCTGTCCCACCAATCCATTCTCGTAAGGCAGGAATCACATTGGGTTGATTATTAGTATTGTATGCTAGTATTGGTAGTGAATTGAATTGAGAAAAAACTAGTAATAGGATTAATAATAAGTAGGCATAATGTCTAGAAATTTTCTTTTGAAATTTCATTTTTATTACCTCCATATAATTTTAGAGCACTCTCGGAAACTCTAT
>NZ_BTPT01000107.1:0-4105 GCF_054408565.1 Vallitalea sediminicola | reverse complement strand
GGGATTAGTATTTTCATTTATTAAAAAAGGACCAAAGGATATTTCTTTATCCTCATTATTCTCATTCATTGAACTTCTTCTAAGATGTGCTTTAACTCTATAAGCTACCTCTTTTGGACTGAAAGGTTTTGTAACATAGTCATCCCCGCCTAGAGCGAATCCTAATATTTTATCAACTTCCTCTGACTTAGCAGATAAAAATAATATAGGTACTGTTGAGGTTTCTCTTATTTTCTTACATATCTCATATCCTTCCTTATCTGGAAGCATAATATCTAGTAAGATAATATCAGGTTTCACATTTTCAAACAATTCAAGACCTTTCTGACCTGTTTCTGCAGTATATATCTTTCTAAAACCTTCTTTGGTAAATACTGTATATAATAATTTTAACAAGTCTTTTTCATCATCTACAACTAATATTTTTTTATCTCTTATTAAGTTATCCAATGTCTCACGCTCCTATTATTCATACTTTTAATGTACCTTTTTAGTATATCAAAAAACCTGATATTTTAACATCAGGTTTCAAACATTTTATTCCAAGTCTACTATTTTTATATTATATTTATATGTTCCAAGTATATTTTCACTATTACTTTCATATACTACTACTTCTCCAGCAGACGTTTCAAAATCTAATTTTTCGTTAAAAACAATGGCTCCAGATCTTGTTTTTTCCTTGGCTGCTATTTTTTCTTCTGTATATACTGCCTGTTGTTCTTTTCCATCTATAGTTGCAGATTGGATTTTTATAGATACATCTTTATCCGTTTTATTTTCTACTTGAATTAGTAAACTTCGCTTACTAAACATACTATATGTCGTACCTGTCAAGTATATCTCAAATTGTTCATCATTAGCTACCTCTACATTATCTCTATCTGTATAGTTATTATCACTTACCTCAATATTAGCTACAACATTTTTATCTCTATCAAGTTTTTCTAATTCCTTACATCCCACAAAAATATAACTTGTTATTACTATAGTCATTATTAGTAAAACTATCTTTCTCATTATTTTTTCCTCCTAGTTATTTTCTTTTATAAACACCTTATAAGTAAGCACAGGCAATGCTATAAATCCTACTATATATATTACTATAAGAATAATTATTATCTCTAGTGGTACCTTGAATCTTACAAGCTGACAACTCATCATTCCCCAAAGAGGTGTAAGTCCTAGATAGTCTACTAATCCATTTTTTCTAATGAGCCCTTCAAATAGATATGGTATTCCCATAATAACTCCGCCAAATATGAATGGAATCGCAGCTGACTTACTAACTGATGATAAAAATAATCCTATTTGTGCAAAGAAAAAAGAACTTATTATTATAGTCACAATCATAATCAAAATCATCTGTAGAACAGTAAGCTCTGAACCACTTTTACCAAAATACCAAAGCTCTTTAAGAGGCAAATCCAATTCTTCAAATTGAAACTTGGTTAAAGCAGATATGCATACAGTCAAAAAGACGGATACATTTATTATTGATGCAGAGATTCCTGCAGCTATTGATTTTGCTAATATAATTTTTCTTTTACCATTAATCGTCGTTTTTATAAAACCTGCCATATTTGAACTATATTCCATAGTGTATGCTCCAGAAAACACCATGAACATGATTACTCCCATCAAAGGAACAAGACCATATCCTTTATTAAATATGTCTGCATAAGTTTCTCTTATAGCAAATTCCCTTATAGTTATATAACTTATAAATAATATTCCTAACCATACAATAAATATAGACTTCTTAAAAAATATCTTTTTCATTTCTAATTTTATCAATGTTCCCATTATTACACCTCCGTAGTATTTTCCAGATCAAAGTAGAACATATAGACATCTTCAAACTTAGGCTCTACTACTTGTGTTTCTTTATAATGAGGCATCTTGTCACTTATGACTCTAAGTTCTATATCATTAACCCCTCGTTGAATATTTACTGTTTTATATTTATTTTGTATCTCATGAACCTCTTCTTCACTAGCAGTCCTAATGGTATATACATTACCTTCCATAGCTCCAAGGATATCCTTATGAGTTCCTTTCATCAATATTGCGCCTTCTTTTATCATAATAGTTTCTTTTGCTATAGATTCTATATCAGAAATTATATGTGTAGATAATATAATAATCTTATCTCTTGATATCTGGGATATAAGATTTCTAAATCTAGCTCTTTCTTGGGGGTCTAACCCTGCTGTAGGTTCATCTAATATTAAAATCTTAGGATCGTTTAATAAGGCTTGTGCGATTCCAACTCTTCTTTTCATACCACCTGAAAACTTACCAACTTGTTTATTTCTTACTTCAAATAATCCCACAATGTTAAGTAGTTCTGCAATTTTCTTTGACGATTTCTTTGAATTTAATCCTTTTAGTGCTGCAACATATTGTAAGAATTGCTTTGCTGAAAAATTTTTGTATACTCCAAATTCCTGTGGAAGATACCCTATTAATGTCCTATATTCATCATCTAGGTTGACTATATTTTTACCGTTGTATTTTATTTCACCTTTAGAAGGTGTAGTCAATGTAGTTATTTGTTTCATCAAAGTAGTCTTTCCAGAACCATTAGGTCCTAGAAGTCCATATACACCATTTTCAAGTATTATGTTTATATTATCATTCGCATTTTTTTTACCATATGTTTTAGTTATATTTTGTATTTCTAATCTATTCATGACTCTCCTCCTCATATTATCTATTCAATTTTTTCTTGATCGCCAACACACTAAATAAAATTCCTGTGAAAATAGTCGCTATCAGAACAACATTGCACACATTGATTACTCCAAAATCTCTTCCCAATATACTAATTTCTCCAGCATACATTCCAATGAATCTATCAGGATAAAGTATTAGCTCTTCATAATTTCCTTTTGTCAGTATACTAAGCAATGGATAAGGTAAAAATTTCATGAGGGTACATACTCTACCTAGACCCATGAATATTAGAACAGCACTTATAGATGCCAAAGAAGTAGAGGATATCAATGAAAAAAAACAAGCTGCTACTGATATACTGATGAATACACCTGTCATTGTCATAATTTTTAATAGTAGATACTCATTAATGGTATAAGCCTTATTAAAAAGAAATCCCATGTCAGATATTCGAAATACTCCCAATTCTCCATTTACAGGCAAACCATATTGAACCATAGTTATTATGAAAGTAACCAACAAATAAATACTATACAGTACAATAGGTAATGTTACTGCTAATGCTACTTTTGAATATAATGCCTTGAGTTTGTTTTTGGATGATAGTATTATATTGTCTACACCTGAAATCTTTTCATCTGTATATATATTAGAGAATATTAAAATCAAAATAATAATTATGATAGCTGACATTAATGGATAGTCTACTTTATAATCCATGACTTTGTAGAAATCTACATCTTTGTACTCTTCATATTTAATATTTTTTAGTTGTTCTTTCACTTTATTAGAAAAATTATTAACTACTTCATCATTTTCGGATACATCTGCAATCTGCTTCATCTGTATTATTTTGTTATTATATTTTTCTTGTGCAATCTCTTGTTTAGGTCTTGTATCTATAACTAATCTATAGTTTTCATCCCTATATGAATTTTCTGTTTCTAGTGTAGGTTTTATTAAAAACATAATTCCAGACAGGAAAATGAATAATGCAATAATTATCAAACCTATTTTAGCTTTAAATATCTTTTTTAGTTCCCAAGAAATCATCTAAGTCTACCTCCTTTTTTTGATTACAAGAAAGATTATAGCATTCCAAACTTTCATGTGATTAAACTAAACCTTAAATAAACCTTACAAATTGATAAATATGAACAGATCTTAATCTGTAGCTTATTTCAGATAACAATCGAGTAGGAGGAATATCATTAATTGATATTCCGACCTCTCACACCACCGTACGTACCGTTCGGTATACGGCGGTTCTCTAGTTTTCACGTATTTTCAAGTAATAGTGAGTCATGGTCATATAACCTAGATTTACTATTTCTTTATTTGTAAGCACAATATTTAGCATCATTGTTGAACGCCATGTCCCTTTCCTACAATTAGCCATTTCATATACTTTCCATAAGGGTAAGTT
>NZ_BTPT01000106.1:0-1357 GCF_054408565.1 Vallitalea sediminicola | reverse complement strand
GATAGGTTGAAAGAAAAAATATAGAAATTTGACATACAAATAAGAGTACCAATAAATGCTACTTTTTTAAACAGTAAATATAATAGTAAGTCATTAAGTAGGAATAGCTATATCTGGAGGAATGATAGTACAGCCTTCCTTTTCCAATAGTTTTATAGCATTTTTAATGTATTGTGCCTTATGCTTATCATAAAGGTCCTTTGGAATATCTGAATAATTTATATCTGAAGGATTAAATACTTCACCATTTAAAAACATGTGATAAATACAAGTAAGAATCATACGAGCAATGGCAATGATAGCTCGTTTATGACCTCTACGTTTTTTGATTCGGTCATATTTTATTCTGAAATACGGATTCTTCTTGTTTTTAATAGCGGCATTGGCACATTGAACGAGTAAAGGTTTCAAGTAAACACCGGCTCTGGATACTCGAACACTTTTTTTCTTACCAGCACTTTCATTGTTTTGAGGCGTAAGACCAGCCCAAGAACATAAGTGTTTAGAAGACTTAAAAATAGACATATCGGTACCTATTTCAGCAATGATATAGGTGGAAGATTTTGCAGTAAGACCAGGAATAGTACTAGCCAAATCAATAAAACTTTGATAAGGTTTAGATAGGTCTGAAATGGAAGCATCAAGAATGGAGATGCATTCATCGATGTAATCGAAATGTTTTCGACAGACCTTCATTTTAATTGATTGGTCACTGCGCAGGTCATAACCGATAATTGATTGAATAACATCATCAGCTTTGTCTTTAAGCTTCTTTTTTAAAAGAGACTTACAATGTTCAGGAGAGAACACATCACAAGTGAGTATGTATTCAATGATAGCAGAAGAAGACTTACCAAAAGTATCTGATACTACGGAAGATAGAGTAATATTAGATACAGTAAGAGCATTCTGCATACGGTTTTTCTCACTTGAGCGGTGGCCAATTAGTTTGCAACGATATCTAAAAAGTTCTCGAAGCATACGGATATCAATTGGTGGAATGAAGCTAGAAGGAACAATGCCAAATTTAAAAAGATCAGCAATCCAAGTAGCATCTTTGGTATCGGTTTTTTGACCACGGATGGCTCTGACATATTTAGGATTAGCAATAACAACATGACAAGATTTTTCCAAAACATTAAAGATAGGAATCCAGTATTTGCCGGTGGATTCCATACAGACCTCAGTGCAGCTGTGTTTAAGAAGCCAAGCTTCAAGACTTTTAAGATCTGAATTAAAGGTAGCAAAACGTTTTTTGATATAAGTGGTAACATTATGCTTGTCAGAAATTGCGATAGCAGCAACCACAAATTTTTTGTGAACATCAATACCACAGCAAATAGGGTGAACAATACGT
>NZ_BTPT01000105.1:0-12648 GCF_054408565.1 Vallitalea sediminicola | reverse complement strand
ACATTATTATACTAGGAGGAGATATAATGAGATATAAGAGGTTGATTTTATTGATTGTAATTGCATTATTAATAGTTAGTGCATGTATTTTTATAAGACACAAAAATAAGCAAATAGCAGCACTTAAAGAGGGAAATTATAGAATCATACCAGATGAATTATTTAAAGGAGAAATTAAAGATATAGAACCACATCTTAACTGGAAATCTGGAAAATATGTTTTGAAATACGATGGAGATAGTTATTGGCTAAATGTTATTTTTGAAATTTGGGAAGATGGTAAAAGAATAGATACATCTTCCACAGCAATGAGTGGAGAAGAACCATTGAATAGTGAATTTTCATTTTCAATTAAGCCAGATGATAATGAAAAAAGTGAATTTATTTATGTTCTGAATAACAATGTTTCATATACAAATCCAGATATAAATTTTAAATTAGGTAATATGTATAAAGCCGGAAAAGCGGAAAGACTTGAAAAAGCAGTAGATATACCTGTTGGGAATGAAATTGCTATATGGGGGTATTATAAATATCAAGATGGTTCATTTAGAACAAGGAATGGTATTGAAGAATATGCTAAGTAAGCAGACTGGTCGTATATAATTAAATTGAAAATTGAGAAGAATGATTTATAATATAGCTTTTGTTTAAGGTCTATAAATATACTTTAATTAGGGTAGTAGATATATATGAGTTGGGAAAAGTTGTAGAGGAGCTACGAAGCTGAGTGATGTAACATCATATAACAATGTGTTCAAGTTCGTTCGGACTAGGGTAAATCTCTGGGGAGTTGTCCTCACACATCCAACCACCTAAGCCGGTCGGGACAGTCGGAACATTAGCCCTTATTCAGGGCATGAGCAACTCCTTCTAAGGTGCTGAAACGTCGGAAATAAGGAACCGTTATAGGACATACTTTGTAACGCAAAATTTAAATTGAAAGGACAAGAAAATGGCTAATTTAGTAGAAGTTATTGAGCACATAGATTCTAAGTTTAGAACAAAAAATTATGATGATTACAAGGAAGAATCAGGAATTATACATAACTCGCATAAGAATATTCAAAAGATTGGATATTCAACTAACTTAACACCTGAAGTTATTGAACATGCAAATGAACAAAAAGTTGATTTAATTCTCACACATCATGATGCATGGAATTTTATATATGGTCTTAAGGAGGAATGCAAGAGGTTGCTAGAAGAATATGGTATTTCACATTACTTTAATCATTTACCATTAGATGATTGTGAGTTTGGTACAAATAGTAGCCTTGCAATAGAATTAGGACTAGTTGAGGTGAAGAAAACTTGTGATGAAGATGGTTACATGTGTGGAATTATTGCAGAATATAAAGAAGGAAGAGTATTTGAAGATTTTGTTAAGTTAGTAGAAGGTAAACTAGGAGAAAAGGTCCAATCATGGAAGTTTAATAATAAAGATATTAATAGAGTCTTCATATTATGTGGAGCTGGACATATAACATCGGATATGAAACAAGCAGTTGATGAGGAGTGCGATTTATATTTAACGGGTGAGAAGATATTATATACCATTGAATATGCAAAATTAAATAAGATGAATTTAGTTGTTGGAAGTCATACCTTTATAGAATTATTTGGAGTTAAGAGTATGGCAGAATTAGTATCGGATGAATTTAATGATGTAGAAATAGTTTTAATAGAAGAGCAACATCTGGAGGCAAGTGGATACTAACGGGCGTACGTCCTATAACAATATATTTCCGTTCGCTACGCACATCTCTTCACTAGGTGCAAGCACCGCCTGCGAAGAAGGGTTCTGAGGGTCCAGTTCAGAGACGTCGGAAATAAGGACCGTTAGAAAACATTATCCTATCATTACAGAGTATTTCTTAGGGTCTTTTGGTTATCTATGTACAATATTATAGGACTAACTTAGTATGGGAGGGAATGGTATTGAAAAAAACATTATATATAGTACTTACTGTTATATGTTTTATTGTAACATCATGTAAATCGGTAGATAATGAAGAAGTTGATGAATTAAATGTTAAATTGCATCAGCTGCAAGAAGAGAATAATATATTGAATAAGAAGTATACGAAAAGTATAAATGAAAATAATGAACTATTAATAGAAATACATAATTTAAAGGCAAGAAATGTATCTTTAGTTAATGAAAAAGAATATTTAGAAGAATACTATAATAATATTGTGTTTAGATTTGATAAAGATACAATAGAGTTAAATAATCAAGTTATAAATTGGATGGTAGTTGATTTGCAGAAAGATGAAGATGCATATTCATTATATTTTAATGGAGATGAAAGTATTAGTGGGAAATTAATCTACCACAATGATTATGATACATACATATTAGAAACAAAAGAAATAAATAAATTACCATTTCCATATTATAGTAAGATAATACCTTATGTAGGTTTAGGCATAGAAAATTTAGATGAATTATTAATGGAATTAGGAGATAAGTTTTATGATGGAATAAAATTAACAATCGATAAATGCGTATATTATAGTTGCCCTGTAGATGAAGGAATTAATATAAATTATAAGAATATTGAAATATTAAAATAACAGAACATCATTGTTATATTGTAGGGCAAGTGCTTCGAAGTTGATGGGATAACATCGTCTAACAATGTGTTCAAGTTCGTTCGGACGAGGGTAAAGCTCTGGGAATTGTCCTCACACATCCCACCACCTAAGCGCGTCGCGACAGTCGGCACATTAGCCTTTGACAGGGCATGAGCGCCTTCTTCTAAGGTGCTGGGACGTCGTGAACACGAGACCGTTAAACGCAATCCACATTTGGTATTGGCTATAAAAATTGGAGTTTGAAAGGAGAGTTAAAAGATGATTGAATTTGGATGTCTGGCAAGATATTTTAATAAATATGCTCTAGAAGTTGAATTTGCAAAGAATAACGGATTTGAATTCATGCAACTATGGTATGATAGGGATGGCATTGCGTTGAAAAAAGATTCTAAACCGTTGGAAGTAATCAAAGAACACAGATTTCCTACCATTATTCATGCAGTACTAGATATTAATGAAATAGAGGAACATATTCCGAAGTTAATAGAAATCCTAAAGTATCTTGGACATAAGAATTTAATTATACACCCTATATGTGAAAGTGAACCAATTACAAATCAAACGATATATAAACTGTCTGAGAAAGTTAAAGAAGCTTTTAGCGTTTTATCTAATGAGAATATAAAGTTATACCTTGAGAATAATAGTAGATTAGATCCGATTTTTAATAAAGCAGAAGAAATAGAAATTGTTTTCATGGAGAATCCTGAGGTCGATTTTATCCTTGATGTGGCACATATAGATAATTATAAGCATCTTGAAAATATGATAGAAATAAAGATGCCTAAAATATTACATATAGCAGATAGACATTTAGAGATAATACATGAGCATTTACCCATAGGGGAAGGAAACATTGATTATAAGTATATATTTTCAAACATACTAGAAAAATTTGAGGGTAAAGTTATTTTAGAAATAATACAAAGTTCAGAGGATATTATAAACTCAAGAAACAAGATTGAAGAATATTATAACAATAAATAGGTCATGTGGACAGCGTATAACAATATATTTCCGTTCGCTACGCACATCCCACCACCTAAGCCCGTCGGAGCACTCGCCGCATTAGCCCTTATACAGGGCATGAGCAACCCCTTCTAAGATGCTGGGACGTCGGAAATACGGACCGTTAAGTGACAGTGTCTTATTCATGTCGGAGTATTCCTATTGGGTCATTATACATTAGTTTATTGTAAATGAAATGCTTTACTATTTTGATATGGAGGTTAAAAAATGCTGAGTTACCGTAGATTTGACAAAGAGAGTGATTATAATATTATGCGACATATAGTACAGCATAATTGTAAGAAAAGTGGACACTTATATCCACAGCTACATATAGGGAATCTCGATTTTGAAAGATATTCCTTTGGAGAAATATTGAATGATACAACTTGGTTTGTGTTAGATGGTATAGTAGAAATAGGTTTTATTACACGACAAGAAGATGAATTCTTCTTCGCAATTATTCCAGAATATAAACATCTTATACAGGATATATTGAAGTTTATAGAATGTAATTGTTATGTTCACGGAGCTACCATCACAACTGAAGCAAATAGTAAGGACAGGTTAATATGTGATGCTTTAGAAGAAAGAGGTTACATAAAAACTTCTAACTTTCGCTTTAATGGTATATGTGATTTATCTAAAATAGCATCTTATCCACCATTGCTAGGCGAATTTAAGATACGTCAAACACAGATGAAGGATGTAGCTAGACGTGTAGAACTATTTGGTCTTGCAGCTGGGGGTGCGACAACAACTCCAGAAAGGTATATAAAAATGATGAATTCTCCGTCATATTGTGATGCAATGGATTTAGTTGTTCTGACAGGTGATGAAGAAATAATTGCTTACTGTACAATATGGAATGATCCTGTCAGTAAGATAGCAATATTAGAACCAGTTGCGTGCGTTAAGGAATATAGACGTAAAGGTATTATGAAAAGCACTTTATTATATGGAATGAATCTATTAAAAGACAGTGGAACTAAATACATGTATGTTAGTACAAGTGGACCTAATATTGCTTCACAGGCGCTTTACAAAAGTGTTGGCTTTGTAGAGCATGGGGTAAACTGTGAATGGCAGAAGAAATTATAAGATAGAAAAGATATTAGGGCAAGAGCTTCGAAGGTGAATAAGCCACCGTCACCTAACAAAATGTTGCCATTCGCTACGCACGTTCCTTCACCGGGTGCGAGCACCACCAAGAAGAAGGGCTTTGAGGGTCCGGTTCAGAAACGTCGGCAACAAGAGACGTTAAGCGACATAATTCATTCGGTTATTAGGTGGCTGATTCTTGGTTTTGTTGAATAATATGGAAAGCTAGGGAGTTATATTTATGGAAGTTGCAGAGTATAGACCATACAATGGGGAAGTCCTTCATATCTGGGATCATAAGTGTATCATCTATTATAACAATATAAGGTTTGAGTTATCTTTTGAAGCCCAACCACCTCATGGTGATTTCATATATTCGATGAGAATTTACCACGGTTCAAAAGAACAAGAATTTCATTATTGGTTATATGGCAGGAATGTTATGTTTTATAAGAATTATATATTAATGGAAGTTAAGGAAGCTGGTAATGAATATAGAGGTTTGCTTCATACAGGGATATTAAACATAGTGAATAACACAGTCACAGTAATTGATGATTGGTTTTGCAATTTTTCAATAGGAGCTGATATTATCAAGCTGTCAAATAGACATACCAATAAAGAATTGATTATTAAAGATTTCAGTGATTTTGATTGGGTGAGTTGTTAAGCGTTAAGCTAACTTCAGGATATATAGTAACGAACTTATATCATTGAAAAGAATGATGAATCCTTTTAGTAGGAGCGAGCTATAAATGTCAAGTTAAAAATCCTCACTTCTGTGCAATTAAGATTCCTCAGTTTTGTGTAATTTTAATTTATCTTTAATTCTATACGAGGGTCCTGTAATGTTAAATAAATAGGAATAGTGTAATATTCTATCTAATATTGCTTTGGTTATCATTTCATCTTGTCCCAATATATTTGGCCACTTATCAAAAGTAATGTTACTTGTAAAGATGGTCGAGCGTTTTGTATACCTCATGTCAATTAGCTGAAAAAATAGCTTCGATTCAAGTGGTGATATCTCATTAAATCCAACTTCATCTATGATAAGTAATTTATATTTAAAATATAGTTTTAATTTTTTCTCTAATACACCTTCATTGTATGCTTGCTTCAAAATCCTAATTAAACGTGAAAACTTTATAAAATATACGCTGTTTCTTTGGATTGCTACCGAGTAGCCAATTGCAACTGCTAGATGGGTCTTACCTACTCCTGGGTTTCCTATGAAAACTACATTAGTAGCATCTAAGTAAAAATTGGAGGCTATTAATGTCTTAATTTTAGTTTCATCAACGGTTGGCTGAAATGAAAAGTCATAGTCTTCAATTTTCCTTATAAATGGGAACGCTGCAACCTTCACATTGTATAATTTGTTATTTTGTTCTTTGGCTTCAACTTCTTTTCTAAGTACCTTATTTAGCCCCTTTAACTCGCTTTGAGTGATGCTATCATTGATATGTAGCTCTTTTAAATATGAATGCGCCGATTTTAATTTAAGGTATACAAGTTGATCTAACACTTCATTAATCATAAATAATATTCCTCATTTCTTCGATTATAATTTCTTTATTAGAATCACATTTTGCTATAGTCTTTGATGGATAGTGTAGCTCATGAGATTTCTTGATATTTAATTTATTTTTAGATATTTTATGCATAGTTACAATTTTATTGTTATAATAAACATGTAGTTGACTGTTTTTCACTATTAGATTTACTTTAAATCCTATTATAGTGAGGTGACGACATGGCCGTTGAATAAGGAAGGATGCCACACGTCATCAACTCACGTAACGTTATGAAGACATTACCTCACTCATTTCAGGGTATTCCTTGAGGGTCATTTAATACTACAAGTTTTTAGCAGATAAAGATTAGTTTAAGGGCGTATGAAGTTATTAATATTTTATTATTAGGTGAGGTGAAGATATGGGAACGTGGGGTATTGGAGTAACTGAGAATGATAGTGCTATGGATATTATCTATGAAATTGAAGATGAAAAAGATTTAGCTATTATAATAAGAAAACTAATTCAGATAATTAATTTGAATGATAATGGTGAATATATAGATTTTGATCTTGCTACAGAATCTTTAGTTGTAATTGAAATAGTAACAGTATTATTGCAAGGAGTAAGTGAGAATTTAACGCCACAACTAAATAAATGGTTACTTAAAAAGACACATGGAGATAAAAATATTATATCTATTATGAATGAAATAATGGATTTGCTTAATTTAATGGATACACCATTATTCGAAGATTCAGAAGATACTTGGCTTACAGCAACGTATAATCAAAAGTGGAATTACTGTTTATTATACTTACAAACAATTTCATTTGAAGCGATTGAAATAGTATTAAACAATTCTGAACTAATGGAATTATGGAAGGAAAGCGAAAAATATGATGAGTGGATAAAGAATGTAGAAGAAATAAAAAGGAGGTTAAACAGTAAAGAATAATAGTTTGGGATGGGCTTTGAAGCTGAGTGAAGTAACATCTTATAACAATGTATTTCCATTCGTTCGGGTAGGGTCAATTCTCTAGGGTCAGCCCTCACACATCCCACCACCTAAGCCCGTCGGGACAGTCGTTGCATTAGCCCTTATTCAGGGCATGAGCAACTCATTCTAAGGTGCTGAGACGTCGGAAATACGTAACGTTAGATAAAAGCTTGGCTAGTTTCATGTGTAATATGAAAGGATGAACTAATGGGATTATTTAAGAAGTATAGAACAGAAAAAGCCTATAAAGATGATAAGGATACTCTAAGTTGTTATGATTACACTATGAATGAACCCAAAGCATCCGTGGTTGAAAGTGGAGACTATGAATTTGCAGTATCTAGGTATAAAGTGGATGATTTTAGGTTTGGGTTTGTAAATCAGTATATGTATCGCCTTAATAAGGATAACGATTATAGTGTGAAGAATCTTAAAATCCAGAGACCAGAGAATGATTCGACATTTTTGAACTGTTATATATACCTCGATAAGTCAGACTATGGGTCTTTTCATAGAATAGGCAATAAAGATAATGTGTTTATAACGACCTTCTATGAAGTGCTTGAGGACTTCTGTTTACCAGCCATTTCAGAAGATTTAAGAGTTCAATTTATTATTAGGGATTATTCCTCAATTCTCAGGGCTAATGCTATTAATAGGGTATGGAGCGAGGTGAGATCAGAGGTGTTAAGAAAGTATAAGGAAGTTGAATCACTTTCGTTTTGGGGTTCATATTACATTTTTTTCAAATCTAACGAGTTCAATAAAGTTATTGAAGATAATGTTTATTTAGAAGCCATACGCAATCATTGCTTTAGCATAGTAAATGCACATGATAGTGATAAGTGTTGGACATATGATGAGTTTCACATTTTGGTAGATGATTATGAGAACTACTCTTCAATAGGAGGCCAGCACTATTTTAATAGCGATGCTATGAATAACGTTATAAATGTATAAGTTTATGATGAGTAAGAAGCTTTGAATTATATTGTTGGCTTCCGTCAAGCCTTCGTCTAACAGCGAGTTGACGACATGGGCTTTCTAAGCGGAAGGAAGCCACACGTCGTCAACTCACGGGACGTTAGTGGACATTGTTCACTATATTTAGTCAAAAGATTGCTATGCTACGTAACTAATAAATAGCAGGATTAGAGAATTCAATGAATAGGCATGAATGGGAAGTATAAATTTTCATACCAAGTCGGTTTATTAAGCAATAGTTCCTATGCTCTGTCAGATACAATTCAAAATAGATTATACTGATGAGATAACTTAAAAATACTATGATTATTTACAGGTTTTATAATAAATAAGAAATATAGAATAGAGGCACATTTATGGATTTTGAAAAACAAGTAATTAAAAGGAAAAGAGTAACAACACAAATTTTAACAGATGAACAAAAGGAGAAAACACATAAAATTGCATTTTACTTAAGTAAGTATGAACATAATGGATTATTTGATGGGAATTTAAATCAAGGTGAGACATTTAAAAAAATAGCAGAGATACTTCAGGTTAAAATTAATACATTGAAAAATAAGCGTGACCAGTTTGATCCTTATTGTAGTAAAAAGAGAATAGGATGGGTTCAACAAGCTAAGCTATCTGATGATATGAAACGAGTATATGATAATTATAACAATAAAACAAAAGAAGAGATCTTAAGTGAATTACGTTTTTTCTTAGTTGTATAGGAGATTAATTTTGTACTGTAACTTGCGTAGGACTAAAGGCTATTGGTAGTTGCCGTGAACAACATCAGCTAACAATGTATTTCCGTTCGCTCGCACATCCCACCACCTAAACCCGTCGGGACAGCGTCCGCATTAGCTCTTATACAGGGCATGAGCGAACACTTCTAAGGTGCTGTAACGTCGGAAATACGGAACCGTAAAGTGACATTTTCCCCCCTTGTTTTCTGGGGTATCAAAATGAGGATTAAATAGAGGAGGTTATAGTGTGCCTAAAGCTAATTATATAAGGATAGTATTAGTAATAATATTTTTGTTAACAATAGAGGTGGCTTGTACTAATGATAGTATAGAGAGTAGTAACCCAGAATGCAGAGAGATGTATTTTAAAGATATAAATGATGACATAACATTGATATATAAAGAGGGGTTTGAGTATAGTTATTATTATAATCTTGATTCAGAATACGAATTAATTTTTGAACTTGTATTATATAAAGATAATATAATGATTGATAATATAGAATTAATAGATATAAAAAAAGATATAGGCGATATAGATGGAACATTTGGAATATCAGTTAATATGGATGAAGAAAAGGAAAGTTTGGTATGGACGATAAGGCATGATGAAAAGACTAAAAGTACTGTAAGTAGTAATTTTTTTAAAAATATAATGGGTTCTCATGGTTCATATATGGATGGAGGACTGATTAGTTCGGAAGGAAATTTAATTATAGATGATGAATATGAATCTTGATGGGAATGAAGATGTAAAAGGTAATAGAGAATATGAGTGGAGTATAAGATATAAAATATATGCTAATAAAGTGAATAAGGAAGATTGAGATAATAAAATCAAGCTTAGGTATTTCTTATGGGACAAGGAGAAAAACATCACCTAATACAATGTTCACGTTCGTTTGGACGAGGGTAATACTCTTGGGATTTGTCTTCACACATTCCACCACCTAAGCGCGTCACGACAGTCGTTGCATTAGACCTTAATCAGGGCATGAGCAACTCCTTCTAAGGTGCTGGGACGTCGGAAATACGGGATCGTTAGATGGCACATCTTCCACTTGGCCAAGTTATTGTTATTTTTTATACTATATATATGTTGTACCGATAATATTGTGCATGATAAGTCGAGTTAATAATTAATAATGATGGTACTCTTATAATTGAAAGGAGGTTAAACGAATGAATTGGCTAAAAAGAATGAATAATGCAATAGATTATATTGAAGACAATATTACTCATGATATTGATTATATCAATGTAGCTAAGACTGCAGGATGTTCAGCATATTATTTTCAAAGGATGTTTTCGTTTGTTTTGGATATCCCACTTTCCGAATATATTAGACGAAGAAGACTTACACTAGCAGCTTTTGAATTGCAGAATACCAGTAATAGAATAATTGATATTGCTCTAAAATATGGCTATGAATCACCCGATTCTTTTAGACGTGCTTTTTATAATATGCACGAAGTTACACCTTCAATGGCTCGTAAAAAGGGTGTACAGTTGAAAGCCTATCCTCGTTTATCCTTTCAGATTTCAATTAAAGGAGATGTAGCGATGAATTACAGAATCGAAGAAAGAAAAGAGTATAAAGTATTTGGTAAAAGTATTACAGTTGGAGTGAATGAGGATTCGTATGAAACAATTCCAAAGTTTTGGCAAGATATTTTACAGGATGGAACATATGAGAAAATATGCAGGTTGGCTGGAATGAAACCATATGGTGATAGACACATGAATGCAGCTATTTATGATTTAAGTAATAATGGGTCATACAAAAATAAGTATATCATTTATACAGCTTTACCAGGTAATATAGAAATACCAGATAATCTAGATGTTATTACAATACCCAAAGCTAAATGGATTATATTTTCAGAAATATATGGTACGGTAGAAGAGACAACGGAAATAATCCAAAATCTATGGAAAAGAATTTTTACAGAATGGATGTCAACAACACAGTGTGAAATAATAGCTGGACCGCAATTAGAGGTATACCGAGATGATAAGAACATAGTAGAAATATGGATACCAATATGTTGATGTTTTATTTAGCATTGTAATATAAGTATTAGGTATAGACATTATCAATCTGTGTTGCCAATATTCATCAGCGCTAAAAGATACTAAGTAGGAATTGAATGAGCTGGTGAAGCTGGCAACATAGAATATTATTAGAGATTATGATGAATAAGATATTTTGCATACTATAATAGAGAACGTATAAAAGTATTCTAGGTATTCCTTTGGAGCCAAGTGAAAATACATCTTCTAACAATGTGTTTACGTTCGTTCGGGTAGGGGAGTTCTTACGGGTCGCCAAGAGGTATTCCAAAAGGTCGCCCTCACACATTCCTCAACCTAAGCGCGTCGCGACAGTTGGTGCATTAGCCATTATTCAGGGCATGAGCACCTCCTTCTAAGGTTGACAAACGTAGTAAACACGAAAACGTTAACTGAAATTGTGGACTAGTGTATTGAAAAAGACTAAATAGTAAGGAGTTGGCTTTATGGGAAAAAGAAGAGTAAGAAGAGTTATAGAGAGTTAAGATTTTAAATGATTAAATAATGCTATTGAAAATATTGGTGCATATGATATAATATATATAAGGACATTAAATGTCTCCAGAAGATATACCTACTTGGTGTATCTTTATTTTGTTTATAAAAGAAAAGCCTATCATTTTTTAAAAATGGTAGGCTTTTTTAATTTTGGAAGGAGTGTTTTTATGAGTTTAGAAATGGTTAAAAGAAATGAGAGGTTAGAAGGGATCTTCAATAGAGTAGCAGCGAATTATGAGAGTATAGGTCCAAAGTACTTTTCTTACTTCGGAAAAAAATTAGTTAAGCATGCAAAAGTCAATGAAGGAGCAACTTTACTCGATGTAGCATGTGGTAAAGGTGCTTCATTATTTCCAGCTATTAATAGTGTTGGAGAAAAAGGACAAGTCATAGGAATTGATTTTTCACAAGAAATGGTGAAAGAAACACAATCACTTATTTGTGGACAGGGTTTGTGTAATGCTAAACTTATACAAATGGATTCTGAAAAGTTGGATTTTATTGACAATAGTTTTGATAATGTCTTATGTGGATTATCAACATCGTTTTTTACCAATTCTCTAAGTGCTGTGGATGAGATGTATAGAGTATTAAAAGATGGAGGTAGGGTTGGATTAAGTACATGGAAAAATAGGGAGAAGAAAGGAGTGTTAGGTAAAGTTTATACTAAACTCTTTCCTCAAGGTCAGGACAAGAATTTAAATGATATTCCTAGTAGACCTGATTTTGGATCAGTTGATGGAATTGAAACAATTTTAAAGAATGCAGGATTTAAAAATATTGAGATATTTGTTGAAAAGGAAACTTTTTATTATAAGGATGAAGAAGAGTGGTGGAAGGAGCAATGGACGAATGCTTCTCGTGGGCTATTTGAACATATAGAAAGAAAAGGTTTAGATTCTCTTAACAAATTTAAAGAGGAAGCTTTTAATGCTATTATGGAATATAAGGATGAGCATGGTATACGATTTGATGGAAAGGTTTTATTTAGTTTTGGTCAAAAATAAAGTATTAATTTGTATCAATAAAAATCATAATAGTCGCTTAATCACACACTATAGAGATTGATAAGACACAAAAAAGAGAAGTATGCAATAAGTAACTTGTAAAATCAGCCCCGAAAGGTAAATAA
>NZ_BTPT01000104.1:0-6777 GCF_054408565.1 Vallitalea sediminicola | reverse complement strand
GAAAAAGCAAAACACCTTCTATTAGAAGGTGTTCCAGTTACAGATGCTTGTTATTTAGTTGGTTTTAATGACTATTCCAACTTCTATAAAAAATTCAAGAAAATCGTTGGATTATCTCCAAAAAAATATGTTAAGGACTTTACTTATATCTCAAAACCTACATAGCATATCTATTTACTAGCATTTTTTTACTAATCTGATACCTAATACTAGATATATAATTCCCATCAACAATAATACTAATACAGGCGTAACTATGGATTCTATCCCATGCCCATACATTATCAAATCTTTTATACCTTCAAGAGCCCATTTTTGAGGTGTCAAATTAGCAATGAACAATAATGTTTTTGATTGTATCATTTCTAATGGCCACATACAGCCTCCTAACATTGATGTACTAACCGTAATTACTGGTACAATAGATGATAATTGCTGTGATGTCTTGAAAAATGAAGCTATAAATAGTCCAAGACATGTAACAGTAAATATAAAAGCTCCTAATAATAGAAGTATTCCAATATCACTTTTTCCCCAATCTATGTGAAATAGATATTTCCCTGCATATACCATCACCAATATATTGGCAAAACCAGCAATAAATGTTGCAATGACATTACCTGATAATATAGAAATATTTTTTATTGGAGATACTAACTGTCGCTGCCAAACATAACTCTTTTTCTCATCAACTATGCTTCCGATACCGAAGAATACTAAGAACATGGAAAAAAACAATGCAAATCCCGCTAGAGCTTGCTTAAGATTATCATAACTAAGCAACTCAGTATCAATATATCCTGAACTAGTAGTATAAAATGTCTTTTTATCTCTTAACTCTCCAATTTCCTTCATGATATCTTTTTGAACCACATTCTTTTCTACAGTAAATCCTGATTCATCTAAATAATTATATGTTATCTCTGCAAGTCTCATATCATTTTGAAACATACTTGATACCCCGGAAAGTAAGCTTTTCAACATCATTGTATCTCTAGTCTGATTGATACTCATTAATGATAGTTTAATTCCTTCAGCACCTTTATCTACAACAATAGCTCCAATCCCTTTTGATCTTTCTACATTACCTACTGCTTCATTATAGCCCACTTCTTTTAATTGTATAGCTTCACTCTCTTGTAATTTAGTTATCAACAGATTACTCATATTGTTATCTGCATTATCCACAATATACACTGTTGGTTTAACACTATCTGAGGAAAAAGATGCCCCGAATATATAAGTAAATATCAACATCATTGCGATAAAACTAGCCAAAAGAGGTATTTGACTCTTATAACCTAAAATCTTAACCTTCAGTACTGCAAACATTTATATTGCCTCCCTTCGTGTCCTAACCATAATAGCAGAGACTAAGATAAACACTGCGCCAGTACCGATTAAAATAGCGTAATAGTTCCACATATCTACTAACTTAGAATTTCGCATTATTCCTGTATATATTTTTATGGCAACCCCACTAGTTGAAAAATATGATACTTTGTTCATAAAACTAGGTAAAGTCTCTACAGGTACGAAACTACCACCTATCAATGCCATAAATTGAATTATTCCAAGTTCAAATACATTAGCGAACTTATAATTTCCATTGATTAATGTTATAACAGAGATAAATATTCCTATACCACCAATAGCAAAACTACTACTTAGTACAGTTAACATCACTAACCATAAATCTCCCCAATTTATCTTTAATACCAGACCAGTAAATAAAATCATAACTACTGATTGTAATATAGTAATTATACTAATCATAAAAAAGTTACTTACCAATATTTTTTTTAAGGAAACCCCTGCAACTCTATTTCTCTGATATGTTATATTATCCTTTTCTTCTAGTAAGGATCTACCACCATTACTAGCACTATAAAGAATAAACATAGCCATCATAGCCACAGCATAATACTGAAAACTAGTCAGATTTTTTTTGCCTTCCACATTTATATCTTTGATATCAAGGTTCTTCTGCACATTTTCAGTTAACTCTTCCATCAAATAGGGAACACCTTCAAAAGCAGCTTCCATATTACTGTATTCTTGTATCTTATTAATAAATACTTCTTTATCAAGAGAATAGTTATTCATTGTTCCCATGAAGCCATTAATAATCGCTTCAACAACACTACCTTTAATACTATTATCAGTATGTTTTAAAATTGCAACATCCACTATATTTCTTACAGGTAGAGCATAGTTCATATAAGTATTATAAATATAGTTTTCTGGTAGAATTACAACAGCTGTTACTTGTTTTGCTTCTAACATTTCTCTTGCTTTTTCTTCATCCTGTATGGTATAAGTCATTACTTCTTGTATGTCATCTGTATCTAAAAATTCAAAAAATATATTTTCAACGTTATAATCTTTCACAAAAGATAATAGATTATTTTTACTCTTTTCATCCATACTTTTAGCGAAAATACTTTCGTTTATTGTATCTTCAAATCTTTTAATATCCTCTATGGCATCATAATTTTTAACAACAGCTATATTAATATCACCTATAGATGTTTCCCCATCCCCAAACATACTGTTAAGAGAGAAACCTAATATAGTCATAAGTACAATAGGCATTAGAACGATGATAGCTAATAATTTTTTATCGTAAATAATCTTTTTTACATCTTTAACTATGATATGTCTTAGTTTCAATTAGCTTCACCCTTTCTAATCCCTAAGTGCCTTGCCTGTCAAGTGTAGAAATACAGTTTCTAGGTTAGGTTCATTAATATCAATAGAACGAATATTTGTTTCTGTATTATTCAACACCTCAATAATTTTTTTAAAAGTTGCTTTACCATTATTAACAGTAACGATAACTGTATTTTCTTCACAGCTTACATCTGTTACTTCTTCAATATTACCTATATCTTTTAACAATACATCATTAATCTTATCCACTTTTATGAGAATTCTTTTTTTATCATCAATGAGATTTACTAAGTCTTTCTTGGTACCATTGGCAATGATTTTACCATTATCCATAATACATACTTTGTTACAGATGTACTCTACTTCTTCCATATAATGGCTGGTATATATTACTGTCATTCCTTCTTTATTAAGCTCTAGAACCGTATCAAGAATATGTTTTCTTGATTGTGGGTCTATCCCCACCGTTGGTTCATCCATTATTAATAATTCAGGTTCATGTAAAAGGGCTGCCCCAATATTAAGTCTTCTTTGCATTCCCCCTGAATACTGACTTACTTTATCTTTCAATCTTTCTGTTATTCCAATAATCTCAGAGATTTTCTTTATTTGTTTCTTAAGTTTTTTGCCTTTCAAACCATAAGCTCTTCCCCAGAATTCAAGATTCTCCCTACCTGTAAGATTTGGATAGAGCGCTATTTCTTGGGGTACATACCCTAGATTTCCTTGAATAGCCTGTGGACTCTTAACAATATCTTTACCTTTGTAAGTTATGATACCATCATCAGGTTTTATTAATGTTGAAAGCATGGAGATAGTTGTTGATTTTCCAGCTCCATTAGGTCCAAGTAATCCTAATATTTCACCTTTTTCTATACTAAATGAAATATCATCTACCGCTTTTATATTTTTAAAATATTTCTTCAGGTGTGATACATTAAGTAATTGCATATTAATGCCTCCATTCTTATGATAGGTTTATAAACCTATGATATTATCTATACGCTTCAACTCATCCATCTCAAGAATATCTTCTTCATTGAATTTTGGAATATTAATCTCTTGTTTCTTTCCTAAATCCCAATTAGTTTTATCAAAAGAAACCTTGATAGACATTGGTTTTCCTTTTCCTTGTTCTGCCATACTCATTTCTATTGTCATGCTTTCCCTTATAAGATATCCATCAAAATCAATATAAGCTGTCGCCTGGAAATTATCGAAAACCACTCCTTCAAAAATTTTATATATCTCTTTTTTGATGTCTTCTTTGTCGATACTACCTTTATCATCCTCATTTGTTATAAAAATAAAGTCTTCAAGGATATCCCCTTCAGTTATACTTTTAATAATCTCTTCACTTAATTGTTTTAATTGGTCAGCATTAATTTTTATGGATACTTCCTTTGCTTTTACCTGACCATCTTTTGTATCAATTATTGTATTTTGACCTTTTATTACATTTTCTTCTCCTAATAATTCTAACCATTTTTCTGATACATTTGTAAATATATTTTCATATTTATTAGTGGTGAAATTTTTTTCATCTAACTTAACATATTTTTTGAGTACTGGAATTTGTATATACTCTTTATCCCCATCTTTATAAAAATAAGAATCCATGCCAATTCCACCAAAATTCATATAAATATCTGTTGCAATCTTCTCTTGGGTCATATCATACTGATCCGTAATATTAAATATCATTTCCTTATAATGATTCAGTTGTGTAACTTTTTCCAATGATAAACCTTCCGTATTATAATCTACACTTATCTTCATTTCCATAGATGCTTTACCCATTTTTTCAGAATCAGTTTTCACTACTGCATTATTATAATCTACAAGTGCTTCAGCTGAACACGCTGTTAACATTGCTACTACTACTACTACTGTCATTATTACATTAATTGTCTTTTTCATTTTACTCACCTCTTATTGTTATTTAATTCAATTTATCTATATAACTAATATACACTATTAATAACAATAATCCATGTATCCATTGTCACATCATACCCATGACTTTTTGCACAATAAATACTAAGTGATTAATCTTCACAAAATAATTTAGTATTGCTATAGCCTATTCTTTATGGAAAAAATAGCTAATTGTGTACGATCTCTAAGATCTAATTTACCTAATATATTAGTTATGTGATTTTTGACAGTTCCTTCACTTAAAAATAATTCTTCTGATATCTCTTTATTATTCTTACCATTTGCCAATAGCCTACATATATCTTTTTCCCTTACTGTTAAAGTATTTACCTCCTGAACTGTTTCATATTCCTGCTCATTGTTACTTATTTTTTTAAATCTATCCATAACTTTCGTTGCAACAGATGGATTGATTAATGTCCCACCATTGTATACACATCTAATCGCATCTGATATTTCTTTTGGCATAGCATCTTTCAATAGATAACCTGATGCACCATATTTTAGAGAATCAAATATATACTCATCATCATTAAAAGTTGTTAATACAATAATTTTAATATCTCCATCATATTCTTTTATTGCTTTTGTAGCCTCCACACCATTCATTATAGGCATCCTGATATCCATTAACACCACATCAACCTTATCTATCTTACATCTATTTACAGCTTTTTCCCCATTCTTAACTCCTCCAATAACTTCAATATCTTCCTCTTTCCCCAGAATCATAGTCAACCCCTGTAACAAAATATCCTGATCATCCACTAATAATACCCTTATCATCATCCACATCCCTTTCAAATTTAATCAACTAAATATCTACCCTCTATTAATTTCCCCTATAACTTCAAATCCACATTCATTCCTATAATCAATAAATCCTCCTAATAAACCCACTCTTTCTCTCATCCCCTTTAATCCATATCCTTCACATACATTGTCACATCCAACACCATTATCAGTTATAGAAAATCTAATAACATTTTTTTCATATATAATAATAATTTTTATTTGAGTAGCTTCACCATGCCTAACAGCATTTGTCATTGATTCCTGTACAATTCTATACAGTGTTATATATACATCTGGAGATAAAGCCACTTTATCTCCTTTAACTTCAAATTTAATATTTACACCTGTTTTATTTGAAAAATCATCAACAAGTTCGTTGATTGCACCTATATCAGAATATATTTTACTTTCATCTTTGAATGTTTCTACAATCTTTCTCACTTTTTTCAAGCTATTTCTAGCAGTTACCTTAGAATCTTCCATAAGCCCTTTCGCTGCATCTACATCTTTATCAATCATTGAACTTGTCATCTCAAGCTGCATAATAAGTCCTGTCATATCATGACCAAGAGTATCGTGTAAATCTCTAGCTATCCTATTTCTTTCTTCTATAGTTGTTAGTTCCTTTATTTTTTCTGCATAATCCTTTAATTTATAATGAGCCCTTAATAGTTCTTTATAAATATTATCAATCTTACTTTTCTCTTCTTCATGATATTTAGCAAATCCCAACACAACAATTACTAAAGAGTTGATAAGAATGAAAAGAAACATTTGAGATATATTGGAGATACTATTGTTAAAAGATATAAGATTAAAAAATTTGTACATTGATATTATGAATGCCAAGCAATTAATGATCATACTATTTCTAAAGTTCAGTAATGAAGTTGATTCAATTATTACTAATAAATAAACTGCATGTATAAAATAATTAATTGCAAATTTTGAATTGATTTCAATAAATAATATTATTAATATTTTTAAGCATAATATAACAAAAATCACTTTAGAATGTTCTTTGAAAATATTTTTTATAATAGACAATATGACATAAGCCATAAATAATATTAATAATATTATATATCTATTGCCCTTAGCTCCTTCATATATAAAAGCAAAATAAAATATTATCATGGAAAGTAAATCAATCAAATAGTATCCTATCTTTCTAATTATTATCATATTAGCACCTGACCTTAATAGAAATTTATTTTATAATTACATTTCTTTACAAATAAATTATAATCTAGATGTAATAATATTTCAACGTACTTAACATGTTAACTTCATTTTTTATTGAACACAACCCTCATGTTCTATATGTAGTTGATTATTAAATATCTCTATAAAAGAACAAGTCAATACAGT
>NZ_BTPT01000103.1:0-3343 GCF_054408565.1 Vallitalea sediminicola | reverse complement strand
CAGGATTATTTTTTGCTATAGAATCTATAGGAGAATGTAACCCACTACCAGCTAATTTACTCCTATCATCATAAGGATCTCCTGTAGTGGAGGCAGAATTAGGATCTGATTTATGATATTTGTTATTTTCATTACCATCCCACGGGACTATATTATTTTCATTATCTATCATATATCCATGTAATTCAAGATAATCTGATATACCATCATCATCAGAATCTTCATGTGTAGAACTACTTAATAAGGTATCTGTAGGTAGGTTATTTGAAGAGATGGTCTCAGCAAAAGATGATGTTGGTAAAAAAATCATTTGTAATATAATCAGTATTATAAATATCTCACTTAAAAATTTGTTTTTAGTAAGTTTTGTTGCTGTATCATTCTTGTTCATTAGTTATTTTCCTCCTTAAATATTGTTCATAATATTTTTTTGGTATAACTTCTCTATGTGAATTCAAATGGGCTATTGAATCATAGTACTATTCAACAACCCATTATTTTCTAATGGAAATATCCCAGTAAATCGAATTTTTTATGCCAATGACTAGAGCAAATAGTTGCACTAAATTCATCAGAATTGTTTACTAAATATATTAATCTTGAATCATTCCATAACTCATCTATATTATAATCTTTGAGAGGTCTATTATCAGAATAATATACACCATTTATTGGTTTATCTCCTACATAATGATCAGCAAATGTATAGAATGCTTTATTTGTACAATGGGAATCTCTTACACTTAAATACATACCATTTTGTATATAATTTTTATCAAAGATTTTATTATATGGAATTACTAAGTTACTAAGAAATACTTTTGGAAAATGACCTTTATTTACATTTTCTTCAAGTGAAAACCATTGATTTGAATCATTTGTATTTTTAGGAGACCTAGAATATACTGGAATAAACAAAAGGTCTGCATCTTCAGAAAAATAACCTAATACTTCAATAAATATTTTCTCAGTTGATATATCAGTAGTTTTATAATCTGAAATAATTGTAGCAATATCCAAGTAAGCAGGATTTACTGGATTAGCTGGGACAAACAATAGATTATCTTTTCTCTTAGAATTAGTGAGGGATACCCTATGAATATCAGCTAAATCAGTTGAAGCACTCCAATTAGAATTAGTAAAAGTATTATGCCAATCTTTTTCTGTTAATATAGAATCTGAAGCTCCCAAATTAGTTGTAACTCCATTTATAGTGATACTCACTTTATCTGCACTAATCCTGTCATTAGTTACATTTAATAGATAACCTTTTGCATTATTAATGCCTGTAAAAAGCTTTTTATTAACATCTGATTTACCCCAAATAACAGTACATGTTCTTGATCCACTATCATATGTCCTATTAGGAATATCTTTGTATTTATATCCTTCATTTTGTTTACTGGTAAAATATCCTAATAATTTTACATCAATCCATGCATCTGTTTCTTGGTATTCTAGATTTCTAACACCGTTTTGTATATCCCAACTTGTTCTAAGATTAGAACCCATAACTGGAACTACTAGTGTTTTTGATATAATAGGAGAGTTCTTTGCCCCCTTTAAATATGTAATATTTTCATGATATTTTTCAAAACCTATAACACTAAAAGAACTTATCCCTTCACCATGTTGTCTTGCATTACTAGTAGCAGGATAATAGCTACCTTTTAACTTATCCCTTATGATACTCCAGCCAATCATATTTTTTGTTTCATTATCAAAGGCATCGTCTATGTTATCACCTTTTGGCCATTTTTCGCCTTGCTGATGACCATCTAAATATACGTGAAATTTGATTGTAGGATAAGCAATAAATGAATAATCTTCTAAATAATCGTTATTTATACCTACTTGTGTAAGGTCCGCTAAAAAATTTTCACTACCACGTTTATAAACCACTGTACTATTTCTAGAATCCCGTAACCACAGATGATAAACTGCCTTTTGCTTGCTGGAACCAACATAAGCTACCCTTAAAGAACATGCTTTACCATCAGCTTTGTAATCCTTTAGTTCGTACTCACTATCACCATTAATATTATAAAATGTCCAAGCATCAATATTATTATTATCCTCATAATAATTAAAATTCTTATGCTGATATAGCTGTACAGCAAATCCTTTGTCCCCAGTAATTTCTATTTTTTCAATGCTATTATTGGGTATATTTTCCTTGGAAAGATCCTTAAGTTCATATAATTGCCCAGTTCCTTCTAGAGTATAGACTTTACCAGTATTATCTGTAAGCTTAATCTTCCATGAAGGTATATGTACATCTCCTTTGCCTAATTCAGCAGTAACATTTTCTAAAGTAACAGAATTCTTCGGTGCACTCCATCTATTAGAAGTTACCTGTACAGCAATAGCTCTTGCATTAGGATAATTACTTAAATCAATATCACTATTACCATTTGATAAATTCTTAGTTTCTTGCTTTCCCATTAATAATACAGGATTTGATAAAGGGACATATCCAAAACCATCCTTTTCTGGGGTAATATATTTTTCTATTATGTTTCCCGATTTGGTTGTTACTGTAATTTTACTTCTATAAGATGCATCTGCTATGCTTGAAAAAGCTGTTTCATTAACATACAAATTAATATTTGGATTATAATTAAGAGTAACCGTCTTTTCAGTATCATTGATACTTACAGTAACAGCTACATTAGAAATTTCATCATTACCTCTTGCTACATTGACACCAACATTTTTATAATCATCAGAATATGCGAACCATCTTATTTCAGGGTTTTCTCTCTCAATAGGTTCATAGAGTATAATGTGGTCATTATAGTTAAGTTCTACATCATAGTATTTTTTTTCATTATAATCTAAACTACTGATTCGTGTTTTCATCTCATCATTGTATGATATATTCCAATCATCGATATTCTGATTTTCAAGATATAGATTTCCTTCTGACCTTATCTCTGCATCCATAGTAAGCTGTAATGCACGTTTTAATGTCATATGTGGATTATAACTACTATGCTTTGCAATTACTTGATATGTCTTAGCCGTATAAGTATCCCCATTGTCTTTAGTACGTCTGATTTCTATATCAGCAGTTCTTCCTTTGATATCATCCTGATAATAACTAAAGATATTAGAGGTCGACGTAGTTTTTCCTGGGATATCAGCTAGAACCTCAACCATCTTTATTTTAAGCTTTCTATTATCTAATACTTTATTTAATTGTGTTAGTGATAATGATAAAGTATCACTTTTAGTGATTCTATCAACAGTTATTTGCTTACTTTGACCTGGTGCTAAATAATCTATAGCTTGTTGAGCTTCAAACGGAGTATAAGTTATCACATTTTCATCACCTGCAACA
>NZ_BTPT01000102.1:0-592 GCF_054408565.1 Vallitalea sediminicola | reverse complement strand
CCATGTCCCTTTCCTACAATTAGCCATTTCATGTACTTTCCATAAGGGTAAGTTATATTTTCCTATCATTCTATATCTAGTTTTTACTCTCTTCCATTGTTTCCAGTAGATTGCTCGGATTCTTCTCCTTAACCATTCATCTGTTCTTTTGAGGATTCCTTTCATATCTGCTAGTCTATAGTAATTCAACCAACCATATATATATTGTTTTAATTTTAGGATTCTGTACTCATTTCCCCAACCATTACTTTTCTTTGTCAGTTCTTTGAGTCTTTGCTTCATTTTATTTATGCTTTTCTTGTGTAGTCTTAATCTACACTTTCCTTTGTATCTATAAAATGTATACCCTAGAAATTTTACTTTGCTCACATGTGCCACTACTGTTTTATCTGTATTTACTTTTAAAAATAGCTTCTTTTCTATAAATACTATTATTGATTTTAGTACTCTCATAGCTCCACGTTTGCTTTTACAAAATATCATAAGGTCATCCGCATACCTTACGTATCGATGCCCTCTTTTAGTTAATTTCTTATCTAATTCATTTAGCATTATATTACTTAGTAATGGACTTAGTGGACCGCCTTGCGGT
>NZ_BTPT01000101.1:0-3655 GCF_054408565.1 Vallitalea sediminicola | reverse complement strand
ACTTGTTCTTTGTGATTATTTTATAAAACAATCATTATTATATACCATGATTATTGATAAGGCTAAGGTATATATCTAAATATTTCATTTTACCATTGATCATTTCGTTTATTCACTTACACCATTTTCTACAACAACATTCAATTTAGTAGAAGTAGTGACATTGCCTGATTCATCAGTAATCTTAATTTGAATATCATGACTACCATTATTTACTGTAGTGGTATCCCATTCAATGACATCAGGTATTTCAGTGTATTCCATTACTTTACTTTCATCAACATATAATTCAATAAGTTTTATATCTTTGTTCTCATCAACATAAGTATCAATAGTCATAATATCACTAATGATATCTCCATCAATAATAACATCTGTTGGTACCATAGTATCTGATGTCTCTTCATCAGTATACAGTTCTTCATCTTGAGCAGAAACAACTGGATAAGTTGCTGTCAAGGTATAATCAGCTCCGAAAAAGCTGAATGCAGAAACTACAATTGAATATGTTCCAGTTTCAGTTGCATCATATGATATACTGGAGCTATTAGTATCTAGTAGACTACCACTAGGATTATATAGTTTCATTTTTAATGATGATGAACTACCTGATAAGTCTAAATTGATTGTACCATTTGCAGTTACATCTATGTCAATTTGTGGACTATAGAATATACTTGCACTACCAGTGAAAGTTTCAGTTTTATATTCAACAGTAGGAGCATTATCTACAGTAACAGTTATCTCATTAGATAACCCTTCATTATCAGATGTATCTATTGCTTTTACTTTTAATATATGAGATGCATTACTTACTGTAGTTGTATCCCATTCGAAACTATAAGGTGATGTAATATCTTCACCTATCTTATTATTATCAACATAGAATTCAACCTTTGCAACAGCTACATTATCTTCAGCATTAGCATTTATAGCTAACATACCATTAACATCAGCACCATTAACAGGTGCAGTTATATTACATGTAGGGGAAGTATTATCTACTACATTATTAACTTCAACAGTTATTTCACTAGAATCCCCTTCATTATTAGCTGTATCTATAGCTTTTACTTTAAGATTATGATTTCCATTACTTACAGTGGTTGTATTCCAATCAAAACTGTAAGGTGCTGAATTATCTTCACCAATTTTATTGTTATTCACATAGAATTCAACTTTCGCAACAGCTACATTGTCTTCAGCATTAGCATTTATAGCTAGCATACCATCAACTGTGTCGCTATTATTAGGAGAAGTTATATTACATGTTGGTACTACATCATCAACTACTGCTGTACCAAAATCAGCAGAAGAGAATAATGCAAAAGATTGAGGACCTTGTGGTACATTGTAGCCCTTAACTTCAACTGAATAATTACCTGTTTCTGGAGAATTAATATAAATATTCTCAACATTATTTATACGGTCATAATTACTATTATAAGGTTGACTAAAATCATTACCATAATATATTGTACCTGAAGGAGAAGTAACTTTTACATCTAGATCATTAACTAATGCTTTAGATGCGGCTGTTGAACCAGGATAATCTGACCATACTAAAGAAATTGTTAATGGAGTACTAGTTGATTCTATAGCATAGGTAAAGTTTTGTGTTCCACCTGTAGCTAAATTATAAACTTGATCTGAATATTCATATTCCTTGTTTTTCAATGAATCAGCTAAGTTCACGCGTCCCCAACCTTGATCTTTACTTGGGAATCCAAAACTTAAATCAGTACCGCCATTAATAACTGCAGCTTTTATTAATGCTGCACTTGGTGTATGATTCCAAACATTTTGCATATATCCACGTGCCGCTGCTACTGCTCCAGCAGTTAATGGAGTAGACATTGAAGTACCACCCATGTAAGCATAATAATTATTGTAGTCTGCCCAAAAATTACTTGTTGGAGCTACAGATGATTTAGTTGAAAGTATCCATGTACCTGGTGCTACTATATCAGGTTTGATTCTTCCATCATCACAATTACCACGACTTGAAAATGGAGCAATCTCATTTGGATTATCGCCTATATTTCCCCATCTAGTGTTAGGCATATTAGGGCGATTATTTTCAGTTGCACCTACGGTAATACAGTTTTTAGCTGTTCCAGGAGCACCTATTGTATTATAGGCTGTTCCATTAGATCCGTCGCCATCATTTCCAGCAGCGAAAAGAATGATCATATCTTTATTATTCCATACATATTCATCAACATCCTGTGAGCTTCCTGTATATTGTCCGCCTACTGCAGCTCCCCATGAATTAGTATGAATATTAGCACCAGCATTTTTTGCTTGTTGGAATAGATCATTCAAGTCATTTGGAAGACCACCTAGTCCACCATTAGAATCTAATACAGATTGAAATACAAGATGAGCTTGTGGAGCAATACCTTTAATCTGACCGTTAGATTTAGTACCATCACCTAGAACTGAACCCGCAACATGAGTACCATGACCATGTACATCATCAGCTGTAGCTCTACCTAATGGGAATATACTATCTATTCTACCTTGGAAATCTAAGTGCATACCACTGTTATTAACACCAGTATCAATACCAGTATCACAAACTGCAACAACTTGTCCAGCTCCATTATGACCTAAATTATTAATACTATTTACACCCATGAAATCTCTAGCTTTATCATTGAATAGTTCATATTCAACTACTGGTTCTATGTATTTAACTGAATTAAGGTTAGCAAATTTTTCAATACTACTTGGATTCAATTTAACGATTACTTCTTTTTCAGTAGAATCTATTTTAGTAGCACCGAATTCTTTTATATAACCATCTAGAATAGAGGAATCGTCAAATGTAAATATTCTAACAGATATTTCTTCTTCGGCTAATTCTTCTACATCAATTGATCTAGTTACTCTTTTTTTATTCTTGAATACTGGATTTATTTTATATTCTGGTTGGTACCTTACAATTTTATTGATGTAAGGTAATAGTGAAACATCAGAAATTGTACTAGATTTTATTCTTGATAGAAATGCGAAATCTGGGATATATTCAATAAGTTCTGCACCCAATTTTGTTATATCGTTTTTCATGTAATCTTCAATTGGTCCTTCAAAAGAAATAATATATAGACCAGAATCTTCAACTACAGATCTTTTTTCTCTACTATTTTCATCTAAGTTCAATTCAATACCTTTCAGATAAATAATACACGGGTTATCATTGTCGCCTTCCGTACTAGCTAGCAAAGGCTTTGGAGACAATATAAGTGTAACAAACATGATAGCCAAAAACAACCCAATTTTCCCTTTAAAATTTTTCTTCATTACAATTCCTCCTATTTTTTTATTATTCAAAAAATTTTATCGTGGGTTACTCGCCAAATTACTTGAAAATTATCACCTCTTATTTATATTTTTTTCATTATGTAAATAAAGGTATACTTTTCAGAAATATTCTGTTATTTTTACGCAGGAATTTTTGGAATAGACAGTAGAATAAGATATTTCGCATTATATTAAGTGTTTTTTAACTAATTAGATATGTTTGTAATAAGCTTGTGCTATAATTTATAAATTATATAACATTATATTAGCATATACTGTAAAAAAAGTAAATAATTAATTTAAAATATTTTTTTTATTGGTTTATAAATATGGCGGATTGAAAATTGAA
>NZ_BTPT01000100.1:0-5316 GCF_054408565.1 Vallitalea sediminicola | reverse complement strand
GGTAGATTCATTCATAAAACGATAGTAAGTATTCTTTGAAACAGCCATATCGCCTTTCTTTGAATCAAGAAAGCGATATAGATTTTTACTTTGAAATACCAATAGTATTAAAAACTTAAAAACTTCATAGACTGAAATGCCACAAGCCTTACGAATACCAGCTTGACGAAGTAACCCTGCAATTTTTAGGGTCTTAAAAGTTTGAAATAAAGCATTTTTAGTCTTTTCAGATGAGTCATCATAATGTATCATAGTGGTATGCACCTTTCTTATCTGGATTGTAAAATGTTTTTATGGTGATTACATTTTATCAGATAAAGGTGCATTTTGTGTCAATAAATATATTTTATGCAAGGTAATCATAGTAATTATAAGGCTTTACATCACTTTTTGTGGTGGGAAAGTTGAGAATTATTATTAATACGTCTAACTATCTCGTTTGTTTGTTCAATCATTGGTAGCTGGTCATCTCCAACTGGGATTAAATTAGCCTTGAATGCAGTTATATCTGCAGCTTGACTAATAGGATAGCATAAGAATCCAACTGGAATCTGATCACCATATCCTTTTTGTTTCATTTCTGCTTTCACAGTTGGATTCCTTGATAATCTTCCTAGATTAACAAAATTCATATAATACATAGTAAGTTCAGCTAATTCTGGAACCAATGATTGTATAAAAAACGTATTCAATTCTGGTTTTAACCCTACTGATAGATAATCGAGCATTACTTCAATAACACTATCTCTTACTTTTTCTGGATTAAGAGCATTGTCCGATAATGCTTGTGTATCAGCTATCATAATAAAGCTTTTATCATATTTTCCTTGTATAGAGACTCTTGTTTTTAACGATCCAACGTAATGTCCTATGTGTAACTTACCTGTGGGTCTGTCTCCTGTTAAAACAATATTCATTACATATCCCACCTTTTTTCACAAAACATAATGACTTTATAGATTAATTGGCTTATTATTAGCTTTTAGATAACTCTCAATTGCTTCTACGTCCTTATCTCCTCTACCTGATAGATTAACTATAATAACCTTGTCTTTATCAAGTGTCGGTGCAAGTTTCATAGTATATGCAATGGCATGTGAACTTTCAATTGCTGGAATTATACCTTCTGTTTGTGACAAATATAAAAATGCATTGACTGCTTCATCATCTGTAATAGATTCGTATCTTGCTCTACCGATGTCTTTTAAATGTGCATGTTCTGGTCCAACACCTGGATAATCTAATCCTGCTGATATTGAATACACCGGACTTATATTTCCTTCATCATCCTGAATAAAGATTGTATTCATACCATGAACAACACCTTCTCTTCCATGAGCCATAGTTGCTGCATGATATTCAGTGTCTACACCTTTTCCTGCTGCTTCTACACCTATTAATTCAACTTCTTCATAAGGATTGAATTCATGGAATAAACCAATAGCGTTACTTCCTCCACCTACACATGCGATACAATAATCTGGTAATCTTCCTTCTTTTTCTTTTATCTGTCTAAGTGCCTCTTCACCTATGATTTTTTGGAATTCACGAACCATAGTTGGATATGGATGTGGTCCAACTGCTGAACCTAATAGATAAAATGTATCTTCTATTCTCTCTACCCATTGCTCAATTGCTTCATCTACTGCATCACTTAGAGTTCTAGTTCCTCTTGTTACAGGAGTAACTTTCGCACCTAATAATTCCATTCTGAAAACATTAAGCTTCTGTCTCTTAGTATCTTCTTCGCCCATGAAAATTTCACATTCCATGTTGAACATGGCTGCCGCTGTAGCAGTTGCTACACCATGTTGTCCAGCCCCTGTTTCTGCAATTATCTTTTTCTTACCCATTCTTTTTGCTAGTAATATTTGTCCTATTGCATTATTTATTTTATGGGCACCTGTATGATTAAGATCTTCTCTTTTAAGATAAATCTTAGCTCCACCAAGTTTACTAGTCATATTATCAGCATAGTATAATGGTGACTCTCTTCCCACATAGTCTTTCATATAATATAAATATTCACTTTTGAATTCTTCATCCTTCATAGCTTTGTTAAAAGCTGTCTCTAATTCATTTAAAGCTTCGATTACTTGTTCTGGTACATATTGTCCTCCAAAATTTCCAAATTGATGTGTCATAATAAATCCATCCCTTCTAAATAATTTTTTTGAATTTAATAAGCTGTGATATGCATTCTTATTCGATGAGATGTGTATCTAAAAAGGCAATAAAAAAACACTTCATCCATTTATTGGGACGAAGTGTTACTCGCGGTACCACCCAACTTCAAGCACTTTAGAATAAGTGTATTTATTACTAATAAATAATCTCTAAATAACAAAAAATCTCCGTCTTTCTTAGGACGAAGTTACATTTCATTATACCACCTATTATGTGCTTAACTTTTTTCAGATACTAACATATCCTATCCTTATAACGTAGGAAAAACGGTATCAGCTACTTACAATCAAGTGTTCACCGTACTTCTCATGAATCCATTCAGAACTATTGTAGGTATCAGGATTCCACCATCCCCGACTCTCTATAATCACAATCAATTCTTACTACTTTCAATCATCGAATTTGATTATTAAATTAGTATTATTATATATTAATATATACTTTGTGTCAAGATTTTTTTTATTATAGAGTTTCCCACCTAAATCTCCAATAGTTTATAACCAATTAGAAGAAAAAATGGGAAACTCACTTATTCGTTTATTATTGATTTGAGGCTATTTTTTCTGATGTTTCATTCAAACTTTCTAATATCTTATTACCTTTTTCGGATAATGTTAGATACTTATAAGTCAATGAAACTGTACTTTCTGAACCACTATAATTTTCTTGTGTAATAGCGGATAGATTATTGGCTGAACCTACTATATTCTTGTTTTCTTCTACAATTGTAGAAATTTTTGAAGATAGCAAGTCTATTTTTTTTGTATTTTCCATCATATTATTTTCAATTTTACCAAAAATATTTTTTGTATCTTCAACTAGTTTATTTTGTTCGTCACTTATTTTATTTAGTTTTTCATAAGCACTTAAAGATTTGTTGGTGTGTTGTTGTAATTCAGAAATGATTAATGTAATATCATTAACTGATTGTGACGATTGTTCTGCTAAATGCCTTATCTCATCTGCAACAACAGCAAAACCCTTACCAGCTTCACCAACTCTTGCAGCCTCTATTGCAGCATTCAACGCCAGTAGATTAGTTTGATCTTCTATACTTTTTATGGTCTCTATAATATCAACAATATTGTCAGATTTTTCTTTTAATTCTTGCATTATATCATATGTTCTAGAATTATTTTCATTTGAAACATTATTATTATTATACAAAGTTTCAACAATCTCCATACCATCACCAATTACATTTTCTATTTCTTTTGATGTATGACTTATAGATAGCGACGTATCAGAAGCTTCATTTATCAACTCTTGAATATTATTAGTTGATTCCAGTTGCTTTTCTGTATATTCAGCACCTTCTTTAGCCCCTTCTTTTATCTGTTCTACCGATTGTTCTATATCTTTGGACATTATATTCATATCTTCCATAATAGTGTTTAACTCGTTAGAATGATTATAAATGATTTTGCTTGTTTCGATTAATTTATTCATCATATTATCTTGCTCTTCTTTGGACTTTTCCAGATTACTAATCATATTTCTATTTCTATTCATCATACTATTTAATATCTTAGCTCCCATATAACAGGAAGCAACGAACATTATAAGTATAAGAACTAAATAGATGTAAATAGATTTATCAACATTAGAAATATTATCATTATCTAATAATCCAACAATTTTAAAAATAGTTACGCTTATATTGAAACCACCAGTAACTATAATAGCTTTATAACGTCCTAAGAAAACCAGTAATACTAAAACAGGAAACATTCCAGAGAAAACGACTATACTTTCGCTAGTAATAAATATAACAGACCAACAGATAATCATTGGTATTAAGGTTATATATATAATACTCTTGGTATTAATACTTTTTTTATTTAATATATAGGTAATAATAACAGATGCAATGAGAAGAAAGCTCAACGAAGCAACTAGTATTAATGGGCGATGCCCCATTATAACACCTACGACCATTTGCAGTATCATCAACAAAAATATTCCACTTATCATTATGTAATAATATTTATATCTCTTTTGCTCGTTACTTATCTTAATATTTCCCTCCATTAAATCCCACCTTACCTTTCTTACATACATTATATTACACATTATGTCTTTTTACAATATATTATCCCTTTATGTTATATGGAGTTAAAATAATTACTCTTCTGTTTTATAAGCTTAAAAATCAGGACTTTTTCATACAAATTTTCTTAATTTTTGTATACATTACAAATTTAATGCAAAAAAATAAGTCGGATAACTTGATTATCCGACAGATAATTATTTATTAGATGCTTTTTGTTTAATAATTTGCCCGCAGTATGGACAAAAAGTAATGCTTTGATTAAAATCACTTAAGTTGCTTGCACAATATGGACAATATTCTATATGCGCAGATATTTCATCTTTTCCAACAAAATGTATTATATCTTCGGGAGTTTGACACTTGTAATTATATAAAACCTTTTTAATCCTTATAAAAAGGCTATTTTTTTGTCAAATTTTACATTTTTCTATTGAGTACTTTTGAGTAATATGTTATACTATTAGTAGGAGGTGCATCTTATGAGATTAAAAATATCTAAGTCTAAGAATGCTCAATCACTTTATGTTATTAAGTCTACGTATATTAATGGGAAGCATTCATCTAAGATTGTTGAAAAATTAGGTACATATGACGACTTATTAAAAAAGCTTAATGGTGAAAACCCTATTGAGTGGGCTAAAAAATATATTGAAGATTTAAACAAAAAAGAAAAGGAAAATAAGCGTACGATTATGCTTTCTTATGCTCCTACTAAAATTATTAAAAAGAATGAACAAAGATCTTTTAATGGTGGATATCTTTTCTTACAACAAATTTATCATGAACTTGGACTTAATAAGTTATGTGATAATATTGCTGATAAATATAAGTTTACTTTTAATCTTGATTCTATTCTTTCTAGATTGATTTATGGTAGAATTCTTTTTCCTTCTTCAAAACTTTCTACTTTTAAACTCTCTTCAAAGTTTATTGAACAGCCTGTTTTTGATGTTCATCATATATATAGAGCTCTTCAAGTTATTGCTAAAGAATCTGATTTAATTCAATCAATTTTATATAATAATAGCTTGAAAATTTCGAAACGAAATACTAACATCCTTTATTATGACTGTACT
>NZ_BTPT01000099.1:0-28004 GCF_054408565.1 Vallitalea sediminicola | reverse complement strand
TGATTTATGTCACTTTACCCTGACCCCCTCTACCAATAATTATATTTCTCTCTACCTTTTATTCTTAATATGATTAATCAATCCATCAGCCTTGATAATCTGTTGCATGAATTCTGGGAAAGCTTCTCCCTGATATGATTTATTCTTAGTTACATTAACTATCATACCCGTATCAAAATCAACTTCAACTTCGTCTCCAGCTTCTATACCCTTAACAGCTTCATCACATTCAAGTATTGGAAGTCCTATATTGATTGAATTCCTATAGAATATTCTTGCAAAAGTACTTGCTATAACACAAGATATACCTGCTGCTTTTATTGATATTGGTGCATGTTCTCTAGAAGAACCACATCCAAAATTCTTATTAGCAACCATGATGTCGCCTTCTTTAACATTATTCACAAAATCCCCATCAATATCTTCCATACAATGAGCCGCTAATTCTTTTGGCTCAGTTGTGTTTAGATATCTTGCAGGAATTATTACATCTGTATCTACATTATCGCCGTATTTAAAAACTTTACCTTTAGCCTTCATCTAATCACCTCTACACATTTATTATTATTTTTATTCTTAATATCCTGATTAATCTAATATATTATTTATAATGCATATCAAAATCCAGTTATTATCCTATAATTCTTCTGGTCCTGCGATTCTTCCAAGAACAGCTGATGCTACTGCAACTACTGGGCTTGCAAGATATACTTCTGATTCTACATGACCCATTCTACCAACAAAGTTTCTATTAGTAGTAGCTACTGCTCTTTCACCTTTTGCAAGAATACCCATATGTCCACCAAGACATGGTCCGCAAGTTGGAGTACTAACTATAGCTCCTGCTTCTATAAATATTCTGAGTAACCCTTCTTCCATTGCTTGAAGATATATTTTTTGTGTAGCAGGGAATACAATAGTTCTGATACCTTTTGCTACTTTTCTACCTTTTAATAAATTAGCTGCTGCTCGTAAATCTTCAATTCTACCATTAGTACATGAACCAATGACAACTTGGTCAATCTTAATCTCTCCAACTTCATCAATAGTACGTGTATTATCTGGAAGATGTGGAAAAGCTACTGTAGGTCTAAGTTCATTTAATTTTATTTCATATACATTATCATACTCTGCATCTTCGTCTGCTTCATATACTTTATATTCTTTACTTGAATGATCCTTAACATACTCTAGTGTTTTTTCATCAACTGGGAAGATTCCGTTCTTTCCACCAGCTTCAATAGCCATGTTAGCCATAGTGAATCTATCATCCATTGAAAGATAATCTAGTCCATCACCAACAAATTCCATAGATTTATAAAGAGCACCGTCTACACCGATAAGACCGATAATGTGTAATATGATATCTTTACCACTTACCCACTTTGCTGGTTTACCAGTTAATACGAATTTCAAGGCTGAAGGAACTTTGAACCAACATTTTCCTGTAGCCATTCCTGCTGCCATATCTGTACTTCCAATACCTGTTGAGAAAGCACCAAGCGCTCCATAAGTACAAGTATGTGAATCTGCACCTATTACAACATGACCTGGAACAACTAATCCTTTTTCTGGAATCAATGCATGCTCTATTCCCATTTCTCCAACTTCAAAATAATTCTCTACTTCTTTAGCAAGAGCAAATTCTCTTACACATTTACATTGCTCTGCCGCTTTTATATCTTTGTTAGGTGTAAAGTGGTCAGGTACTATTGCAACCTTACTTTTATCAAAAACCTTATCCACGCCAATTTTTTTGAATTCATTTATTGCAACAGGTGTTGTAATATCATTTCCAAGTACTAAGTCAAGATCAGCTTCTATTAATTGCCCCGCCTTTACTTCTTCTAGACCAGCATGAGCAGCTAAGATCTTTTGAGTCATTGTCATTCCCATATATATTGTCCTCCTTTAATATATCTATTTCACTGTGATTTTTTTACTATTCGGTTAATTTATTAGTTACCACTATTATTTATTATGTTATAACTCTTTATTAATTATTTTTATATATAAGCTTTAATCTTTTTCTTAAGCTCTCTAAGTAACTTAACTTCAATAGAATCAATCAAAGCTATTAAACTTGCATTAATAATATCTGTTGAAACACCAACTGTGGACCATTCATGTACACCATCTGTAGAAGATATAAGCACTCTAACTTTTGCTGCAGTAGCCTCTTTTGTATCAAGCACCCTTACTTTATAATCAGTTAAATGGACTTTTTTAAGTTCTGGATAGAATACTTCCAAAGCCTGTCTTAGCGCTTTATCTAAGGCATTTACAGGTCCATCACCTTCCGCAGCAGCAATTTTAATCTTATCATCAACATTAACTTTTACCATTGCAAAAGCAGTTAGTTTCCCATTATCATTAGGCTTCTCACCTATAGTCTTAAAATTTTCTAACTTGAAGAATGGTTTATATTTCCCCAAATTCTTTCTTATAATTAATTCAAATGTACTTTCTGCACCTTCAAATTGATAGCCTTCATGCTCTAATTCTTTTAATCTATCCATTATCTGTATTGTTTCTGGTGAATCTTTCTTAACATCTGGAGCAACTTTTTGTATTTTCTTGAGAATAGTACTTCTACCAGCTACTTCTGACATTAAGAATCTTCTTTCATTTCCAACAATCTCAGGATTGATATGTTCAAATGATTTAGATGCCTTGTTGACGCCATCAATATGCATTCCACCTTTGTGAGTGAAAGCTGCTCTACCAACATAAGGTTCTTTATCATCTAAGGAAACGTTAGCAATTTCAGCCACTTTTCTAGCTATATCAGTTATCAACTCTAGTTTTTCCTTACTGATACATTCATATTCTTTTTTAACCTGTAGATTAGCGATAACTGTTGATAAATTAGCATTGCCACATCGTTCTCCAAAACCTATATATGTTCCTTGAACCTGCGTAGCTCCTGCAAAAACTGCCATTACAGTATTTGCAACTGCCATACCACAATCGTTATGACAATGAATACCTACTTCTGCCTTATATTTATCCACAACCAATTTGGTGACATCATAGATATCATTAGGCATACAACCGCCATTAGTATCGCAAAGAACTATACTATCAGCTCCACCATCAATTGCTGTCTGTAAGGTTTGCATAGCATATTTCGGATTAGCTTTATATCCATCAAAGAAATGTTCAGCATCATAAACAACCTCTTTGCCTTTTTCTTTGAAGAAAGCTATCGTATCTTTAATCATATTTAGATTCTCTTGGAGAGTAGTACTTATAATATCTGTGACGTGGAAATCCCAACTCTTACCAAATATTGCTACTACTGGAGAATTAGCTAAAAGTAGTGATTTAACATTTGCATCATCTTCAACTTTAATGTTTCTACGCCTTGTACTTCCAAATGCAGTTAATTTAGTGTTATTTAATTCGATTCCTTTAACACGTTCAAAAAATTCCAAATCCTTAGGGTTTGATCCTGGGTTGCCTGCTTCAATGTAGGAAACACCTAGTTCGTCAAGAGCTTTTACTATCTTTAATTTATCTTCAACTGAAAATGAAATCCCTTCAGCTTGAGCACCATCCCTAAGGGTGGAATCGTAGATTTTTATGTTTTTTTCCAACTGATATTCCCTCCTATATAATAGACAACTTAATACAATTTTTGAATTAATCATATTAGTGCATTTCAAACAACTTCATCAAATAATTCACGTTTGTTTTTGTATGTTTTGCACAATTTCACTGGCAATTTTTTTAGTAAAAAGGTCGGTTAATAAACCGACCCAATATTAATGTTTATTAATTACTTCATCCAGCTCATCATTTTTCTAAGTTCTTTACCAACTTTTTCGATTTGATGATCTGCTTCTATTCTTCTTCTAGATCTAAATGCTGGACGATTAGCTTTGTTTTCTAATATCCAATTTCTTGCAAAAGTACCATCTTGAATTTCTGCAAGTACTTTTTTCATTTCTTTCTTGCTATCTTTATTTATTATTCTCTTACCAACTGAGTAATCTCCATATTCAGCAGTATCACTGATTGAATATCTCATATATGATAATCCGCCTTCATTGATAAGGTCAACAATAAGTTTCATTTCATGACAACATTCAAAATATGCACTTTCTGGTTGGTATCCAGCTTCAACAAGTGTTTCAAAACCAGCTTTTATAAGTTCTGATACTCCTCCACAAAGTACTGCTTGTTCTCCAAATAAATCTGTTTCAGTTTCTTCCTTGAAAGTTGTTTCAAGAATACCAGCTCTTGCTCCACCAATACCAGCTGCATAAGCAAGTGCTAAGTCTTTAGCTCCATTAGCATCTTGATATACTGCGATAAGACAAGGAACTCCTTTTCCTTCTACATATTGGCTTCTAACTGTATGTCCTGGTCCTTTTGGAGCTACCATGAAAACATTAACGTCTGCTGGAGGAACGATTTGTCCGTAATGGATATTGAAACCATGAGCAAATACTAATGAGTTTCCAGCTTCTAAGTTAGATTCAATACTTTCTGTATATAAATCACCTTGTGTTTCATCATTTATTAGAATCATGATAATATCAGCTTGTTTTGCAGCTTCAGCAGCTACAGTTACTTTTAAACCAGCATCTTCAGCCTTTTTCCATGATTTACTTCCTTCATATAAACCAACTACTACATTTACACCTGATTCGTGAAGATTCAGTGCATGAGCATGACCTTGACTTCCGTATCCTATTATCGCTACAGTTTTTCCTTCTAATAATGCTAAGTTACAATCCTTTTCATAAAACATTTTTGCCATTTTTATTTCCTCCTGTTTTTTCTTTATTTAAGTTAGGGATGGGTTAAAATAACTCTCTCAATGATAAATGATATTTTAGCCTTTACCTTAGCTAATCAATGTATTGTTTTATTTCTTTGCTGCCTCGTTCAAGTGCTGTAAGTCCAGTTCTAACTATTTCTTTCACTCCATATGGTTCTACTAAGTCAAGAAATGCCTTTACTTTATTTTGGTCTCCTGTTATTTCAACCGTCAGCGTTTCACTTGAAACATCTATTATGTTAGCTCTAAAGATACCAGCTATTTCTATGATAGCCGCTCTGCTTTCATCCTTAGCAGATATTTTAATAAGAGCCAACTCTCTATATACGGATTCTTCTGGTTTCAGTTCTATTATATGTATAACATCAACTAATTTATTTAGTTGTTTTGTTATCTGATCAATAATTAAATCATTACCTCTAGCTACAATTGTCATTCTAGAAAATTCTGGATTCTCAGTTACTCCAACAGATAAACTGTCAATATTGTACCCTCTTCTACTAAATAGTCCAGCGACTCGACTTAACACCCCAGAATGGTTTGTAACTAAAACTGATAATACATGTCTATTCATAATTATTCCTCCTTCCAGATTTTATATGTTTACTAAGCAATCAATTTCATCATTTCACCAAATCAATGTACTAAATAATTAAAATAAACTACCACATTTTTCATGAAAGTTTTCCTCTTGTACATTTCATTATCACTAGTAACATAATTAATTTTATATATAAAAACGCCCCTACAGAATAAACTGTAGGGACGAGGAAACCACGCGATACCACCCTAATTGTCTTATAACTAAAAGACCACTCTAAACAGATTCTAACAAACCCTAGCCTATAACGGGGCTCCCCGGTAACCACCTACTTAATTTCAATGATCCTGCTCAAGAGTGATGTATATTTTTGCAGTAGTACTGATTCTCACCATCCATCAGCTCTCTACAACTACATATGCAAATCATACGTCTCTATCACTGCATTTATCTGACAATTCGCTTTCAATTGATAGTATTATACCAAGATAAAACATCCGTGTCAAGCGTTTAAGGACGTTTTTTTATATTTATTTTTAAAAACGCCATGGTAATTTATGCTTTTTAATGAATAATTATAAATATAGGATAACTTTTTAGTTATCCTATTTCTTTTTTATCCCTAGTACAAATAAATGCACATAATTATTCTTTAATTTAGATCAACTTCCCATTTTTCAATGTTAAAATTTTATCTCCTATATTAGCCACTTCATAATCATGAATGGCTAATATAATTTAGAAGTCAATTGATGCACTAGCTTTACTGCCATATTAGCATCTTCGCTATAACCATCTGCCCCTATTTCCTTAGCATAATCATTAGTTATCACTGCTCCACCAATAATTACTTTTGCTCTTAGTCCTTCTTCTTTCACCATTTTAATTACACTTTCCATTTCTAACATAGTTGTTGTCATTAGAGCTGATAATGCTATAATATCAGCATCAACTTCTTTTGCTTTTTCTACAATTACTTCTTTTGCCACATCTTTACCTAAATCACTAACTTCAAATCCGTGATTTTTCAACATCAAAGCTACCAGATTCTTGCCAATATCATGAATATCCCCTTTAACTGTAGCGATTACAACTTTTTTCTTTTGTTTGACTTCCTTATTTCTATCGTTTTCAAGTAAAGGGTCTAGATAATCCATAGCAACTTTCATTGTTTCTGCACTCATAATCAATTGAGGCAAGAAATAAGTCTTTTCTTCAAATAATTCTCCGACTTTTGTAATGGCAGGAATAAGATATTCTTTAATGATTACTTTTGGTAGATCACCATTATCTATAGATTTTTTTATATTACTCAATATAGTTTCTTTTTCTCCATTTACAACCATGTTGAATATTGTTTGCTTAATATCTACTTCCTCATTGGTATCTTCACTAGCTATTTCATTGCTTGTAGCTTTTTTCTCTTGTTTATTGAATGATTCAATATATGTAAGGCTGTCCTTATCTCTTATTGCTAGAACATCAGATGCCCTCATAATATTCATCAATAGTTCATCTGACGGATTGGCTATTGCCATTGTAAGCCCTTTTCCTATACCCATAGCTAGAAAAGCTGTATTAATCAGCTTCCTCTCAGGTAAACCAAAAGATATGTTTGATAATCCAACAATAGTTCCTGTACCAAATTCTCTGGAGCACCATTCAATTGTTTCTAGAGTTAACGCAGCCGCTTCACTATTAGAAGCAATTGTTGTAACTAATCCATCAACGATAATATCTTCTTTTTGATATCCTAATTCTTTTGCATGGGAATATACTGTATTGATTATTTCGTGTTTTTCATCAATACTCTTAGGTAATCCTTTATCACTAAGTGGTAATAAGATAAACATAGCACCATATTTTTTAGCTATAGGCAATAGTTTATCAATCTTATGTTGTTCTAATGATATGGAATTCACCAAAGCTCTACCTGGGTAAATCCTTAGCCCTGCTTCTATTGCATCAATATTGGAAGAATCAATGCATAGAGGTACTTTTACAAAAGTTGATAATTGTTCTACAGCTTGTTTCATTATATCAACTTCATCTATACCGTTCATACCTACATTTACATCAAGTACCCTAGCTCCTTTTTCAATCTGCTCATGAGCAAGTGAAACTACATAATCCATATTTTTATTTCTTAGATGTTCTTGTAATTTTTTCTTACCTGTTGGATTAATTCTTTCCCCAACAATAATGGTTGGGTTATTTCCACCAATATTTACAGATTTACGCTCAGATGTTAGAATACTTCCTTGTCTATCCTGCCACAACCTAATATCAATATTTTTTACTTTATCTTTTAATTTACTAATAAATGTCTTTGTCGTACCACAGCATCCACCAATAATATTAGCTCCTGCTTCTGCTAATAATGCTCCATAATGGGAGAATTCATCTTCATTCATGTCAAATATGGTTTCACCGTTTTCGTATTTTGGTAATCCAGCATTAGGCTTAACTATCAACGGTACTATGGCATATGGCTTCATGGCTTTTACGATATCTATCATATCATTTGGTCCTGTTGAACAATTACAACCTACTGCATCAGCACCAAGATTCTGAAGAGTTATTAATGCTGTTACTGGGTCAGTCCCATTAAGTGTATAACCACTTTTTTCATAAGTCATGCTGACCATAACAGGTAGATCACAAGTCTCTTTTACAGCTATTAGAGCAGCTCTGGCTTCATTAACATTCATCATGGTTTCAATGACAAATAAATCAACACCAGCTTCCACCAAAGCCTTTACTTGAGGTTTATAAGCATCAACAATGTCTTCAAAATGATAATCGCTTAGGGGATATATCTGTGCTCCTGTTGGTGATAGATCTCCTATGACCCACACATCATCTCCAACAGCTTCTCTTGAAATCCTAACCAATTCTTTATTCATCTCAACTAACTGATCTTCTAACCCAAATTCAGCTAGTTTTATAGAGTTACAGCCAAAAGTACAAGCATAAACCGCTTTTGAACCAGCCTCTTTATATCCTCTCTGAATATCCATGATGACTTCTTGGTTATCAATAACCCATTTTTCTGGGCATACCCCTCTAGGCATGCCTCTTTTCTGTAACTCTGTTCCTGTAGCACCGTCAAGGATCAATATGTTTTTTTTCAGATATTCTCTAAATTCTTTTTTCGTCATAAGAAATCAAACCTTTCAAAACTTATATATAAGTCAATTTTATCTAGTATTACCTATCTAGTATAATCACGCTGAATAAGATTTTTTTTATCTTATAGATTTTATTATTTTGCTAACCATTTCCACTCTATTAAACGGTGTCATCATATATATACCATCCACAATATCTTTTATTTTTATAGCAATTTCCACTGCAACTTCTATACCTACATTTTCAGCTTCTTCTCTACTCATATCTTTCGTAAACATATTACAGATGTTCTCAGGAATCTCTATACCTGCTATTTCATTATTGAGGAACCTTGCATTCTTATAGCTTACTAGAGGCATTATGCCGCCTAATATCTTGATATCTGTATTTTCTTTGATTATTTTCAGATTATTGATAGCCTGTTCATTATAAATAGGCTGAGTCAATAGATATTTCGCTCCTGCTTCCTGTTTTCTCTTGATTCTCTTAATGATCTTATCTACATGAGTTAGATTAGGATTAAGAGCTCCACCGTATATCATTACATCTTCTTGGTCAAAATCAACATTCAACTCTTTAACCATTTCCATTAGTTTAATAGAGTTAACATTAAAAACACTAGATGTTTCAATTCTTTCTTCACTTGGAATAGGGTCTCCAGTGACTAATAATATATTTCTGATTTTCTCTATATGAGCTCCCAAGATAATAGATTTTAGTGCTATGACATTCTTGTCTCTGCAACAGATATGGGGCATAACATCAATTCCCACTTCTTTCCCTATCTTGTTAGCTATTATTATGGAATCTGCTCTAGGTCTTGATAAAGGCGAGTCCGCTATAGTAATGATATCTACACCTTCTGCTTTTAATATATTGGCACCTTCCATTATCTTTTGAACATTGCCATTATAAGGAGGGTCCAACTCTACAGCAAAAACAAATTCGTCATTCATAAGCTTACTATAAAATTTGTTAGGCGTATTAGTGATACCTTTTTTCTTCTTAGTTATATTCCTATGATATATAGATGACGGTTCATAGTTACCGTCTAAATTATCTATGATTTCTTCTATATGACTAGGAGTGGTTCCACAACAACCACCAATTACCTTAACACCAAGCTTCTTGATATCAACCATTGTTTCACCAAAATACCTTGCATTATCTCTGTACACTGTTCTCTCATATATCTTATCTGGATATCCTGCATTAGGTATGGCTACAATATTATCACTCTCTATATCCAAGTTCTTAATGATTTTATAAAGATGACCTACACCAATTCCACAATTGAACCCATAAGCAACCAATCCTTTTATTCCTCTAGCTTCTTCAATAAGTCTTCTAGAACTTATACCTTCTTTTGAGTATCCAAAAGCATTTACTTTGAACTGAGCCATAATCTCAGCTTTATCATTTTTGGATAAAATGTAGTCAGCTAGTATTTTTATATAATTGGTACTAGCAAAAGTTTCAAATACAAAAATGTCAGCTCCTAGATCTAACAAAATATTAATTATATAATAATATTCATCTAGGATATTATCTTTTTCTGAGTCCAGTTTTTCTGGGATAGGACCAATTGATGCTCCTACAAAAACATCTTTGCCTTTTGCACAATGGGCAGCTATATTATAACCTTCTGTAATAATATTTCTAAGCTCAATCCTACTGCATTTCAGACTAACCGTATTGGCTGAAAAAGTATTAGTTCTAATGAGTTTTGCTCCTGCTTCAATATATTCCTTATGAATAGTCTCAACAATTTTCTTATCATTGATATTAGCTAATTCTGACACTGTAGTATCTTTTAATGTTTTCTTGGAATAATAAGTACCCATTGCACCATCAGTAACTAGAATACTGCTCTTTAAATAGTCTCTTAACTGCATATCATCATCCTATTCTTTACTTTCTTGTTCGATTCTCTTAATATTTTTAAGTTCTACTCCTGTATTATTATTAGCTACTAGAGTAGCTATACATTTTTCTCCTGTTTGAGGAAGAGTTACTTTATATTCTTCTATTTTACCCTTTTCTAATAATTCCTCAACAATTTCTTTTTCAATAGTCTTAGTACCATATCTCTCCAAAGTGTTTTTCCATATCTTATATTTGCAATTATTTCTCCAATCACTACAATAAAAAGCTTTACTATTTTCAAGTATTTTACCCTTTTCACATACAGGACAGTTTCCTAAACCTTTCACTTTCTTTTTCTTATCTTCTGGAATAGGTTTTTGTTCAAAAGCTACTTTTCCTTTGCTTTTACTAGCTGAATTAACAAGGTAAGCTACAAATCTTTTAATGCTTTCCATAAAACGAGAGTATTCCATTTTTCCTTTATTAATACTAGTTAGTCCTTTTTCCCATTTTCCTGTTGTTTCTGGAGATTTTAATTCTTCTGGAATAATCTTGATAAGTTGAGATCCTTTTTTAGTAGGAATCAATGTTTTTCCTTTTCTTTTTATATATTCAACTTGAATCAATCTCTCTATTATTCCTGCTCTTGTTGCAGGTGTTCCGAAACCAGATTCTTTTAAGTGTTCCTTTATAACATCATCTTCTGTAAATCTTCCCGCATTTTCCATAGCACTAAGCAACGAACTTTCAGTATAAGGTTTTGGTGGAGTAGTTTGCTTATTCAATTTCTCTACATCCACTACTTTCTTGGTATCACCTTTTTTAAGCTTAGGCATAATCTGTTCTTTATCATCTTTGGTCGCTGTATAGAGTGCTTTCCATCCTTTATCAACAATAACTTTTCCTGAAGATACGAATTTCTCTCCCTCTATGTCAAATATTATTTCAGTTGTTTCGTATTTGTAGTAATCATAAAAAACTGAAATAAACCTTTTAGCAACTAAATTATAGATATTAAGCTCGTCCTTAGTAAGGTTATTGATTCTAGGTACAACATCGGTTGGTATGATAGCATGGTGATCAGTTACCTTACTATTATTAATTATTCTTTTGTTGAATTTCAATTCGCCTTTTTTAAATAATGGCTCAATAGCTTTGTTATACGGTGGCACATTTATTTTTCTCATAGTGCTTTTTACTTTTTTCTTCATATCATCACTTAGATATCTGCTATCTGTTCTTGGATATGTGATTAGTTTTCTCTTTTCATATAGATTCTGTGCTAAAGTCAATACTTTTTTTGCAGTGTATCCATATTTCTTGTTTCCATCTCTTTGTAATTCTGTCAAGTCATATAATAATGGTGGTGGCATTTTCTTGAGCTTTTTATTAACCTGTTCTACAACACCATCTTTATCAATTATCTTATTTGCTATTTCTTCTGCCTTTTGTTTATCAAATATTTTGGTATCAGAGGGTTTATCATTAAACCATATAGCTCTAAAATCATCAACAAATACTGCATATACTTCTATATAGTCTTTTGGTACAAAATTATTTATCTCTTCATTTCTATTAACAATCAATGCTAATGTGGGAGTCTGAACACGTCCGATACTTAGCAACACATTATTACTTGTAGTATAAGCTCTTGTTGCATTTATCCCTACAAGCCAATCTGCTTCCGAACGACATTTTGCACTATAATAGAGATTATCATATTCACTTCCGTCTTTTAACTTGCTAAAGCCTTCGTTGATAGCTACATCCGTCATACTGGATATCCATAGTCTTGAAAAAGGCTTACTGCATCCAATGTAATTGTATATATACCTGAAAATCAATTCCCCTTCACGTCCGCTATCAGTTGCACATATTATAGAATCCACATCATTTCTATTTAATAATCTTTCTATAATCTTTAATTGTTTTTCTGTATTAGGATTAGGTTTCAGTTGTATCTTTTCTGGAATTATTGGCAGCAGGTTATATCTCCATTTTTTGTATTTTTCATCGTAATCATCTGGTTCTGCTAGAGTTATCAAGTGACCAACAGCCCAAGTTATTACATATTCTGTGCCTTCTATATATCCATCTTTTCGAGATGTGCATTTTAAAACCTTAGCAATATCTCTTGCTACTGATGGTTTTTCTGCGAGTACCAGTTTCTTCCCCATTAATTCCATTCCTTTCAAATTCCTTTTAATTCTTGTGTGAATTATAGCATAAAAATCGATTTAATGCCATATTTATTAACGCTCTATTACTCGTAGAACCCCTAACTTCTCATAGCCAAAAGAGTTTTATGAGATATCATAGATTTGTTATGAGTATTTTTATTCTTTAATATTATTTTTAAGTTTTCTATAATGTAATAAGATTTTTGTCACCACGAATATATGCACACCTGTCAATATTAATGCTATTATTCTAAAGAAAAAATAAAAACTGGGAAATTCCAATTTCCAATCATCCAGTAAAGGAAAAAATACAATTGTTTGATAATACAGTGGAAACCCTGTTATGAGTAAAAAAAGTAATAGACGGATATATTTAGCCCTTTTGGATTCGTTATTATTGAATAATGATAAATCCACCTCTTGGTTATTACTTTCTTGAGAAAAATAGTACCACCCACCATATTTGTAAACAAGATTCCAACCTGCATCTTCGTGTATTTGAAGATATTCTTCTTCTCCATCTTTATAAAAAGTTCTAAAATCAAATTGATAAATCACTTTCTTTGATTTGTCTTCTTCAAAAGTATATTTTCCCACTTGTACCTTGATTAATCTGTAACCTTGTAAAGCCATTTCTTCCAAAAATAATTTTTCTTTTTCTTCATTCCAAGCAAAGAACATTTTTCTAACTACTTTTTTCATAATTGACCTCCAATCTCTTCCAATCCATTATTGACCATTTCCTGTAAACGCTTAATTTCATAATTCATGAGGATTCTTCCATCTTCTGTCATCTGATATAGCTTTCTTCTTTTGTTTTCTTTGTCTTCACCAATCAGTATGATAAGATCATTTTCTAACAGAGTCTTAATGGCTCCATATAATGTCCCAGCAGCAAGTCGTACTCTTCCATTACTCATTTCTTCAACTTTCTTGATTATTCCATATCCATGAAGAGGTTCCACTAATGCTAATAAAATGTAGTATGTGGCTTCAGTCAATGGTGAAAATTTCTTGATATTACTATCCATATCGCTCCTCCAAAACTCTTTATCATATCGTTTATCTTTATATCGTGCTTCTCTATATCGCCACTCTATATATCGTATGTCTATATAATATCATATATTATTATTTTTGAAAAGACAATTCTTTAATGTATACGAAAAAGAGAGCAAAATATAAATTTTTGCTCTCTTTTTCGTTATTGTGGTTTTTTATCATCCCACAGGCTCGTCTAATTTTACTTAGATAATATTTACTTCCATAATATCTTTCGACCCCTGAATGAATGCGAAACATTCTGTACTCAGATTTCTCAGATGAATGGTTTTTCCATTTTTCTTGTATTTAGCTGTTACAGTATTAATAGCCTCAATTGCAGAATGATCGAAAATTCTAGCATGGCTAAAGTCTATCACAACATCTTTAACATCATTAGCTGTATCAAACGAATCTATAAAAGTCCTTACAGAACCAAAGAATAAAGCTCCTCTTAGAGCATATATTCTAGTATTACCCTCCATATGTTTATTGATATCAATTCTTTTTCCTTTTTCCCATGCAAAAACTAATGAAGCAACAATTACGCCTGATATTACAGCAATGGCTAGATCAACGAATACTGTAACTACTGAAACAAGGATTATAATACACAAATCACTTTTAGGAATACTTTTGGCAATTCTAAAACTAGACCACTCAAATGTAGAGACTGATACTACAAACATAACTCCTACAAGTACTGCAATTGGAATTATTTCTATAAGTATAGCTCCAAATAATATGAATCCAAGTAAAAATAACGCTGCTGATATACCCGAAAGTCTTCTTCTAGCACCTGATTCTACATTTATCATACTTTGACCTATCATTGCACAACCACCCATACCTCCAAAAAAACCAGTAACTAGATTGGCAAATCCTTGACCTACACATTCTTTGTTTCCGTCCCCTTTAGTTTCTGTTATCTCATCAACTAAGGTTAAAGTCATCAATGATTCAATAAGTCCAATGATTGCGAAAATCAGTGAGTGTGGCAATATGATTTTCAATGTTGCAAGATTCATTGGCACCATAGGTATTCCAAGCTTTGGAAATCCACCTCCAACTGATGCAATATCTCCAACGGTTTTGGTTTGAATTCCAAATACTCCAACCAAAATAGTTACAATGATAATCGCTATAAGTGGTGCTGGTACGCTCTTAATGAATTTTTTAGCAGTATAGATAATAATCATTGTGAGTGCAACCAATCCTAACATTATGTAAAGATTACTTCCAGTCATCCAAACCAACTTACCATCCGTACCTGCTACTTTAAATTGAGCTAATTGAGCTAAAAATATTACTATTGCAAGTCCATTTACAAAACCAAGCATTACCGAATGGGGAATCATCCTTACAAATTTCCCTAATTTCAATAATCCAATGATTATCTGTATTACCCCCATAAGAATTACCGCTGCAAAAAGATACTCTACTCCATGTTCTGATACTAGATGTACCATAACAACTGCAAGTCCACCTGTAGCACCAGAAATCATTCCAGGTCTTCCTCCAAATATTGATGTTATTAGTCCCACCATAAAAGCAGCATATAATCCTACTAATGGATCTACTCCCGCTACAAATGCAAATGCAATTGCCTCAGGAACAAGTGCTAATGCTACTGTTAGACCAGCCAGTATTTCAATTCGCATGTTCTTTGAAGATAGCGAACCAATTTTAAAATTCTTTAATGTCATGTGTTTCCTCCTATTAATTCATCTTATGTCAGAGGCGTAATCATAACATGTTTTTAAGAATAAATCTATAGGTTTTTTAAATTTGTCACATACCAAAGACTATACCATTCATTAATTAATTATTACATAATCCCATATTTTTCAAATGCATCAACAACTGACATACCATTTTGAATAGCATCTCTTACTTCATTTTCTCCATATACTTTTTCGAATGCCTTAGTGATTATTTCCACTTCATGTTCTTTTGGAATAACCAATACTCCATCTATATCTCCAAAAATAATATCTTGAGGGTTAACTAAAACTCCATTATCAAATTCAATAGGACAATTATAGTCTATTACTCTTCCTCTAATTCCCTGATCTTGTGCATAACAGCCTCTTGTAAAAGTTGGCATCTTCAATGATAAAACTTCTTTTGTATCTCTTGTAAAACCACTCACAACTGCACCTGCGACCCCTAACTTTATCATCCTAGTAGCCATAAGCCCACCAAAACAAGCATATCTAGGTGTTCCTCCTGTGCAAATGTACACATCATTTTCCTTCATACTATCAAGAGCTTCAAACATAATTCCAAAAGGTTTTTCTCTACCTTCTGCACAAATGTTAACACCTGTAACATCAGCTTCTTGTACTGTAAAAGCTCTTCCAGCTAAAACCATTTCTCTTTCTAAAGGCTGTATGTATGATGGTAAAAATTGATGGATCAAATTAAAAGTATCCATAACATCTGTTAAGACCCCTGTATATAACTCTTTTTTCATTATTTCAAACAGTTCTTTATCATTCATGTTTTTAATATCTGGTATTTTCATCATATCTAACTCCATATTCTATCGTGGGCCCACTCATTATTCCATGCAGAAGTATCTTCCCACATTCCTTGTCTTTCAAGATTAATATGCTCCTTAAGAACTTCATCATCTAAATCATCTATACCAAGTCCTGGTTTATCAGTTAGAGTTATATAACCCTTTTGCACAATGTTTTCTTTAGAATCTTTAACCATGCTATCCCACCACGGAACATCATTAGAATGGAACTCCATAGCTAAGAAATTATCAGCCATTGCAGTACTTGCATGAGCAGCAGCCATACATCCAATAGGAGTTTCTGCCATATGTACAGCAGTAGCTATACCATATTTTTCTGCAGTTTGTGCAACTTTTAGAGTTTCAGAAATTCCACCTATAGTTAAAACATCAGGATGAATTATGTGTATACTTCCACTTTCAAAAAGATCTTCAAAATTATTAGCCGAATAAATATCTTCTCCAGTACAAAGAGGAATATTTACATTATTAGCAAGTTCTCTCCAAAGATTAGTATGCATCCAAGGAATACAATCTTCCATCCAAGCAATATTGTATTTTTCAATACGTTTAGCAAGTTTAACAATACTTTGATAATTACAATGTCCTATATGATCAATAGCAAGCGGAATTTCATATCCTATAATATCTCTTACTTCTTTCAAATAATTTTCTAGATAATCAAGTCCATTTTCATTAATAGATATACCTGTAAATGAATGAGGTTTATTCATAAAATCAGCAAATTTCTTATTAGTTATTCCAAAAGATAATTCTTGTTGTGAAAAACTTTTCATTTCATCTACAATTCCTAAAGGAGCATTAATACTATTTTCCACATCCAAGAGTAAGTCGATACCTAAATCCATTTTCAGGAAAGTAAATCCTTTATCCATTCTTTCTTTTAAAGCTTTACCCATATCTTTTCCTGTATGTTTTCCATCTACATCTGTATCACAGTATATTCTTACTCTTTCTCTTGATTTTCCACCTAGCATCTGATAAACAGGAACGCCATAAGCTTTTCCTGCTATATCCCATAAAGCAATTTCTACACCACTTACGCCACCACCTTGTCTAGCATGGTAACCAAACTGCTTAATTTTCGCAAATATTTTGTTGATATTGCAAGGATTTTCTCCTAAAATAAGTCTTTTTAGCTGAAGTGCATAAAACTTATTAGAAAAATCTCTAATTTCACCATAACCACTTATTCCTTGGTTAGTATCTATTCTTACAATAGTACAATTCATAGGGGCACCTACAATATCCACAAATCTCATGTCTGTTATTTTTAGCTCACTTGGAGATGAACATCTATTATAATCACTCATATTTTCTCTTCCTCATTTCAATTTTATTAATATAATGTTTTAATATATCTTCCACAAGAAGTTGTACAACTTATATATACTTAATATGTCTTATCCTCACTAAGCTCTCTATATTTTCCTGGAGAAATTGATTCATATTTTTTAAAAACTCTCATAAAATTCTGTATTGTATTAAATCCAACTTTGAATCCAATTTCTGTTATAGTAAGCTGCGTAGTTATAAGCATTTCTTTAGCTTTATCTATTCTTATTCTATTAAGATAATCTACAAAACTTTTATTGAATTGCTCTTTAAAAAAAGTACTGAAATATGATGGTGTAAGTCCAATATGTGAAGAAATATTATTAAGTGATATATCTTCTGAATATTTTTTTTCAATATATTCTTTAATTTCATGATAATACTTTTGTTTATTTCTAGAATTTTTTTCAGAAACTGCATCAAGAACTAATCTACAAAATTCTTCAAACTGATAAACAATCTCTTCCATACTTTCATTATGGGATAAGGAGAAATAAATTCTTTTTTTGTTAATAAAAATTTTTTTAGGAGATATGCCTTGATTTAGCATCATTTCAATAATTGAACTTATCGTTTTATTGAGTAATTTCTGTAACAGACCATATGAAATCATTCCATTTTGCTTGATTTCATTAAAATAGTCAGTAATAGCCTTTTCTAATTTTTCATCTTGAGCAAATTTTAAAACATTTACAAGTTTCTTTTCTTTTTCAGAATAAAAATAATATATTCTTTCAGTTTGTTCTTCAGCACTTTCAAAATCGAAAATCCTATTTTGCCCTAGATAAAGTTTATATTCTAAGGCTTTATTAGCTTCTTTATAAGAATATTTTACAGAATTTATGTGTTTATACATTCTACCTACACCAATATAAACATCAAGCTTATATTTTTTCTTAATACCTTGATGAATTAATTCTGCTAAATCCAAAGATTTTTTTCTTATCTCTAGATAACTTTCTTCTTGAGCAAAATTAATGATTACAGCAAATTTGTCAACATCAGTTTCTAAACATACACCTTTAGAAATGATTTCTTCTATAAAATTAACCAACTCTATCTTTATTAAATTTCTTTCACTTTCATTTAGTTCTTCTACTAGCTTATCATAATTTTGTAACTGAATAACCATTACTAAATAATTACTTAGAACCATGTTAAGCTTTAAAAATTCCATTTTTTCTATTAATTCTTTGGTAGGTATTGTTTTTCCCCTAATTAAATTAGAAAAAAGTCTTTCTTTAACAAATGGTTTTGCATTATTAATCACATTCTCTAAATTTTTATTAGTACTTAATATCTCTGAATAAGCTACATCTAAATATTCATATTCATTTTTTGCTTTCTCTTTTTTATCCTTTTCTACTTTATCATAGACTATATTTAACAATCCATTAATAGGCATATAAATTTGTCTTGTAGCTAAATAAGTAAGTAGTAAACTGGCAAAACCACATATTAATATAGCCATAAAAACAAAATTCAAAACTGATTTATCATCCAATACCAATTCAAGTGGTAAAATATATAGATATTTCAATTCTGTGCTATTCATTGTAGAATAAAAGACAATTTTATCATCTACAGTACGATAATCTTCTGGCTTTTTATTTTCTTTTACTTTTTTTATAATATTTGAATACTCTTTATCATCTTCAACACCCATTACTTTATTACCATATTTATCTAAAATAAAAAATTCATGATTGCAACCAACAAAGTTTTCTGTAATTTTACTATATAATTCATCTACACTTAAGTTAATAATTAAAAAACCCATACTACTCATTGAATTATGCGGTGCTGAAAAACACAGAGTTAAACACTTTTTATCATCTAGAATTCTTGATGTAAGAATGATATTCTCTTTATCTTTACTTGATACAATATCATCTTCCAATTGTACAATTTTAATATTTCCTTTTGATGAATAAGACATGTTTGCATAATTAACATAAAACTCTACCGAATCAACATATTCGTAATTAAATGCTAAATTTTTTAATTTTTTTAATATATCATTATTTCTACTTGGATTATTGAATCCAGGTATAACCATAGCATTAATAAAATCTTCATCGTAAGAAAGATCCATAGCCATTTGAAATAAATACCCAAAAAGTTGTTCATCAGATTTTTGAGTATTTCTAATATTTGACATATTTACATCAATGACATTATCCTCGACAACATCTGTAATATGTTCATAAAAAATTGCACCTAAAGTAAAAATAACTAATAACGAGGATAACATAATATAAATGAATATTTTCACAAATATACTTTTAAACCTGAAATCATTAAAAAAGTTAATCATATTTTTACCTCTTTTATCAATATTTTAAAAGCACTGATATAAATTTTATTATATCATAAAAGAATTTCAGATTATAATACCTTTTTATTGATGTTTTAGCAAATATATCAATTATATAAATGTGGTATTAATGTAACTAATTGTGGGATAAAAGCACATAGTAAGATAACAGTAATCATTGCCAATACAAATGGCCATATTGCACGAGCTCCTTCTGATAATGGTATTTTTGCTATTGCACAATTAATAAAAAGTAATACACCAACTGGTGGAGTAATTGCACCAACTAAAACGGTCATTACTACAAGTAGGGCAAAGTGTATTGGATCAAAGCCAAAGTTATTGACTATAGGTACAAAAACAGGTACTAGAATAATGATAGCTGCTGTTCCATCCATAAAAAATCCTAATACAAATAAGAATAAAAGTATTAAAAGCATAATGATTGTAGGATTATTGGAAACAGTAAGTAATGTATCCACAACCAACTGTGGAAACTTTTCTATAGCTAATATCCAACCCATAATTTGAGCAGAAGCAATTACAAACATTGTTGTAGCTGTTACAATCGCAGAATCAACAGCAATTTTCTTTATATTTTTCTTATTAATTTCTTTGAAAAATACACCTATGATAAGTCCATAAATTACTGCCACTACACCTGCTTCAGTAGCAGTAAATACACCGCTCAATATTCCTCCTAGAATAATAAATGGCATTATTAAAGCTATTATAGCTTTTTTAAATGACTGCCAAATTTGCTTTAATGATGCTCTTGCATCTTTGCTATAACCTTTTTTTACAGAAATAAAATAAGCAACTAACATAAGAGCAATACCTATCATTATTCCTGGAATGATTCCACCCAAGAACAAAGAACCTATTGATAGACCACCCATTGATCCATAAATAATCATTAATATACTAGGTGGAATTATTGGACCTATTGTAGAAGAACTTGCAGTTACTGCAACACTAAAATCAGGATCATATCCATCTTCTACCATGGCTGGTATTAGCATAGAACCTATTGCAGAACTATCAGCAGCAGCGGCACCTGAAATTCCAGCAAAGAACATACTCGCCAGTATATTAACATGAGCTAAACCACCTCTAATATGACCTACTAAACTTCTAGAAAAAACAACGATTCTTTTTGTTATACCACCAGTATTCATTAACTCTCCTGCTAAAACAAATAGGGGTATTGCCATCATAGGAAATGAATCAATAGCTACAAAAATTCTTTGTGGAATAATTATATGTGGAATATCTCCACCAAATACTACAGCTAAAGCAGAGCCTATTCCCATAGCAAATCCGATGGGAACTCCTACTATAAGAAATAGTAAAAAACTAATAATTAAAATCTTTAACATTAATCTTCATCCTTTCCTAACCAATCTTTATCATTGGTAAGTTTATAAACGATTACTCTTATAAAGTTAATAGCCATAGCGATAGACCCAATGGGCATAATTATGTAAATTATTCCTAAATGTATTTGCATAGCTGGTGAAAGTTGATTCATGTTTTTTAGCGCCAACTCTAAGCTAATATAACTTAAAAAGATAAGGTAAACTACTACTACTAGATTCATTAAGATTGAAAAGTATTTTTCGATGGATTTAGGTAAAATTCTAGCTAAAATATCTACACCAATATGCTTGTTTTTTAAAACTGCTAATGCAGAACCTAAAAAAACTGTACACACAAAAAGATATCTACATGCTTCTTCTGACCATGATAACGAGTTGTTGACAATGTATCTAAAAATAACTTGTAAAAGACTAATTATTACAAATCCTATAGTACACGCAAAAACTAAATTTTCTATTGATGAATCAAATTTCTTAAGTATATTTTTCATTTTCTTCTCCTTTCATAATCATTAGAAGGAGCTGAATTATAAGACAGCCCCCTCCTATATATAATTCCAATTAAAAATTCTAAATATCTAATTATATATTTTAATTATGATTTAATACTATTTAGTTGCCTTCAACTTATTTATAATTTCTATTCCGCCTACTTTATCTGCGTATTCTTCATAAAGAGGTCTAACAGACTCAGCAAATTTATCTAATTCTTCTTGAGGTATCTCATTTACTTCAACATCATGCTTAGTCTTTAATTCTTCGATAAATTTAACTTCATTAGATGTTATCATATCTCTATTCATAAGTTCTGCTTTATCAGCTGCTGCTTTTAATATTTCCTGCTGTTCATTTGTAAGTTTTGAGTGAACACCTTCATTTATCATGAGTACAGAACCTGCATATATATGTCTTGAGATAGAACCATATTTAACTACTTCGTACATTTTATTAGCAATTACAGATTCAGGATAAACCTCAAAACCTTCTACCACCTTAGTTTGCATTGAAGTATATAGCTCCCCCCATGGGATAGGTGTTGGATTAGCACCAAGTGCATCAAATGTTCCTACATATACTGGAGATTCAGGAGTTCTTATTTTTAATCCAGCTAAATCTTCCATAGATTCTATAGGACCTTTATTGTTCCATATAAATCTGAACCCTTGATCAAAAAACTGTAATACTTTTAGCTTTTGACTTTCTAATAATGACCCAAATATTTCAGTTCCAACTTCACCTTCAGTAACTTTATGAACATGCTCATAATCATTAAACATAAAAGGCAAACTAAAAATACTGAATTTTGGCTCAAAGTTTTCCATAACCCCAACTGAAATCCAAGCCATATCAACTGTTCCTAGTATAATTCCTTCTGTAACATCTCTTTCATTCCCTAACTGATTGGCTGGGAAAATTTCAATAACAACTTGTCCATTTGTCTTCTCTGAAACTTCTTCAGCCATTTTCATTAAACTTTGATGAGCAGCACCTTCAATTGGCTGACCATGTGCAAGTTTCAGTACTACAGGCTTTGCTTCAACTGCTTTATCATTTTTTTCATCTTTCTGTGTTTCTTGTTTTTGATTTTCACTTTTTTTACTAGAATCATCAGCACCACCACACGCTACTAATGAAACTGAAAACATAAGAACTAATAGTAAACATAAAGATTTTTTTAACATTTTCATTCTCCTCCATTTTTCTCATTCTTAATAAATTTATTTCAAATTTATCTAAATAGATAGATTTAAAAACTTAAATAAGGTTACCATAAAAATCATTCATTGCTTTTATAGCTGCAAAAACATTTTCTATAGGTGTATCTGGTGCCATACCGCCAGCAGTAGAAAGTAAGAATCCACCACCTTCATATCCCTCTTCCATGCATCTTGTTGCTTCTATATATACATTTTCTGGTGTCTGTCTAAACATTACTTCTAGTGGGTCCAAATTCCCCATCAGAACAACCTTTTTATCTAAAACTTTTTTAAGTTCTAATGTATCAACACTATAATGAACTAAATTTGCTCCTTGTTCATATATTCTATCAATTACATGCATAATATTCCCTTCATTATGATACATTTTCAATGCATCTGGAAATTCATTGTAAATCTTTTTATAATAAGGGAAACAAAATTCATCATATAGCTCTCTAGAAACTTGATGTGCCATATGATCACATATGAAAATTCTTTTTAGTTTACCATTTATTTTCTCTTGTTCTTTTAAGGAATATAAAACACAATCTGTAGTTTTGGCTATCAATTTATGCATCTGTTTTGGACTATCATAGAGTCCCATCAAAAATTCTGTATACCCCACAATATTTGTTGCTGTTTCTAATGGTCCTAATGCAAAAGCAATCCCATCTAAATAGCCATATTCTCTTGTATATTTTTCATCTAGATTTTCCCACATATATGTATATTGATTTAGCATTTCTTTTAATAAGGTATCTTCCTTTTTAAACTCAAGCTTATCAATATCCTCAAAATCATAAATCAGCTTTTTAACATGAGGTGAATCATTCTCATGCCAGATAACTTCACAACCAAACATATTAGCTTCTAAAACTGGACCAAAATCAGGCCAAGGTCCTGGAAAAAGCATAGCACCCTTATCAGCAAATATTTCATGAACTTTTATCTGAGCCTCCATTTTTATTTTTGGATTTAAATAGAATTCTTTGGAATGTTTTATTCCATTTATACTTGTACAAAATGGAGCAGTATTCCATATTACAAAAGGTGGTTTTAAGTTTTCTTTAAAATCTTTCACACTATTAATTAGTTGTACATAGGATTCCACAATGTCACCTCTTTTCTTTATTTAATTTTCAAAAGAAGAAAAATTATCTTAGACACTTTGTAACTTTGTGTTTCTTGAACTTTATCATGCTAAAAATTTATCATACAAAATCTAGTATGTCTATTAACTATTTATTTGCATGAAACTCATAAAAAAAACGTCGTCTTCCCTATAGAATCAACGTTTTACTGTATTAGCTATAATCATTAAAAACTACAAAAACGTAAAAAATGTTAACTGTCAGTAAAATATTTTATACAAAAAAAGAATGGGTTAAATTATTAATCCATCCTTTTTCTCCAACCAGCAGGCGAATACCCTGTTATCTTTTTCATTGTTTTACAAAAATAATAAACATCATTGAATCCTAACAACTCAGATATATTAGTTATAAGTAGATCTGTCTTATCAAGCATTTCTTTTGCTTTTTCTATCTTTATGGAATTACTATAGCTCGATATTGAGCATCCATACTTATTTTTGAATATTTTCCCTAAGTAATCTTCATTATAGCCTAAGTATTTTGATATTTCTTTTCTAGTTATCTTTCTGAAATAATACTCATCAATATAATTCTTTATACGTTTTGGCAAATCAACTGTATTAAAGGATTTAAAATAATTATCATCTTCAATCTGATTAAGCACATCTTTGATTATCAATAAAAGATTGGCTTTTGATATTAACTGCCAAGTAGCATTATGCTTTACAAATGCATCTAATATGTCCATATACCTGGCTTCAATATAATCCTTATTTTTTATTTGAATAATCTCTGGTAATATAAAAGTGTTATTTATAGTATACTCTTGTCTCAGATAACTTTTCTGTGGTAACTCATCTTGAAAATATGAGGATTGATTATTTTTCACATATGTATCCAACTCATATACATCTTTTCTATACTTAAAATCAAAATGTATCCATATATTTTCTGCTTTAGTTCCTCTATCAACCCAGAATTTATGAGGAACATTAGGTTTTATCAATAGTAGTGTTCCTCTTTTCAACTTATGTGTTGTATCTTTTGTTTCATAATACGCTTCTCCTTTAATACAATACATCCATTCATAATCATATATTTTTCTATAATTGTTCTTCCATTCTCCAAACCCTTGTTTTCCTACTTTTCTTACATAAGGGTTTAATTCATCAATCATTATATTATCTGTTTTCATCACATTCTCCTACCTTACAAAACCTTGAATAACTGATATAAGTTTATATAAATATATCACCAATGTCTGATTTTTACAAATCTACTTCTGATTATTCCATTCATGTTTATAGTCAATTAATTATAATATAGACAAAGGAATATTTATTGGAGGTTTTTTATGAAAAAGACTAATATTTTATTGATAACAAGTGACCAACAGCATTTTAATACTATCGGTGCCTTCAATCCTGAGATTAAGACACCTAATCTTGACCGTTTAGTTAAAGAAGGTACAACTTTTAGAAGAGCTTATTGTCCTAATCCTACTTGCACACCTACACGTGCTTCTATAATAACGGGCATGTATCCCAGTCAGCATGGAGCATGGACATTAGGCACGAAGCTATCAGAGGATGTACATACAGTTGGTGAAAATTTCAACTCAGCTGGATATAAGACTGCTCTAGTGGGAAAAGCACATTTTCAGCCATTAGCTTCCACTGAAGAATTTCCATCTGTAGAAGCATATCCTATTTTACAGGATTTAGATTTTTGGAGAGACTTTAATGCTAACCATGATACTTGGTATGGTTTTAGTCATTGCGAACTTGCAAGAAATCATACTGATGAAGGACATATTGGGCAGCATTATGCTCTATGGTTGGAAGAAAAAGGACTTAATAATTGGAAAGACTATTTTAGAAAACCTACTGGAATATTAGAACGTAGAGCAGAAGGCAAATGGGATATACCAGAGAAATATCATTATGATGCATGGATTTCAGAGAGAACCAATGCACTCATGGAAAAGTATAGTAACGATGATGAACCATTTTTGCTATGGGCAAGCTTTTTTGACCCACATCCTGATTATATTGTTCCTGAACCATATTATTCTATGTATGACCCAGAGGAATTGACCTTACCAACTATAACAATGGGTGAACATGACAATAATCCTCCTCATTTTGCTATGACACAGGATGACAATGCTGATTTTTCCATCTATGGAGAATCTGGTTATGGCATTCATGGAATGCATACTCATGAGAAAGATGAAAAAACGTTGAGAAAATATCTCTCTGTATATTATGGTATGGTAACAATGATGGATAAGTATATTGGTAAAATCCTAGATAAGTTAGATGAATTAGGCATAGCTGATAATACTATTGTTCTATTTACTACTGATCACGGACATTTTATTGGACATCATGGGCTAAGTGCTAAAGGACCTTTCTTATATGAAGATATGATAAAAGTTCCATATATAGTCAGGTATCCTCATAAAATCCCTGCGAACAAGTCTAATGATGCTTTACAGAGCTTAGTGGATATTGCACCAACTCTATTAAGTTTTGCTGATATAGAGACTCCTAGAATAATGACTGGTAAAGACCAAAAAGATGTATGGCTAGGCAAAAAAGATTCTGCTAGAGACCATATAATATGCGAACATCATCACGAACCTACTACTATTCATCTGAAGACCTATGTGGATGAACGTTACAAATTGACAGTTTATTATAATCAGACTTACGGTGAATTATTTGACCTTGAAAAAGACCCAGAAGAAATTAATAATCTATGGGATAATCCTGATTATACAGAGTTGAAAATGAATCTGATGATGAAGTATATATGGGCTGAACTTGGAAAAGAACCTATGTGGATGCCTAGGATAGCAGGAGCTTAAAACATATAAAAATGTATTGTAGGTCTGATTATGCCTATAATACATTTTTATTTTATATTTTTATAAATATCTATTTCTAATAATCCTGTGGTTTCCACGTACCTTTTTTAATTCCCATATCTGTATGATTCAACTCCTTTTGTATTAATCTTTATGGAATATAGATTTCCACCATCGCCTTCTTCACTTCTTGCCGTAGTAATATATAGCGTGTCAAGCTCTTCTCCACCAAATGAACAACAAGTTACATTTTTATCTGGGACTTGGATAGTAAATATTATTTCGCTAGTCTTCGGATCAACGCAGTTTACAGAGTATCCACCCCACATAGCTACCCATAGTCTTCCTTGGGCATCAATACACATACCATCAGGTGATCCTTTTTCATCTTCAAAGGTGAAGACAGTTCTTTTGTTCGTGAGATTTATTTTATCTACTACATCATAGGCATCGATTTTTCTAGTAACTGTGTCAATATGATAAAACATTGAGCCATCGTTGTTCCATGCTAATCCGTTAGGAATAGTGAAATCATCGTATTTGGCAACAACTTTGTTTTCATTTATACAGTATAAGGCACCTGCACAGAGAGCATCTTCATCTTGCTCTATTTTCATTGTGCCAATCCATAAATTACCGTATTTATCACATTTACCATCATTGAATCTTAAGCCTTCCATAGAGTCTATTTTTATTAGTTGTGTGAATTTAGTGTTTTTTAGGTCTAGGTTATAGATTGTGTCCTTGACAGCACAGATTGGATTATTATCTGCATCAAGTACAACGTCACTAATATAGCTTTCTGTAGGTATTTTTGAGATTGTTTTATGTACAGGGTCAAATATGTACAAAAAACGGAACTCGATATCTACAAAATAAACTATTTTATACTTTTCATCCCATATACAGCCTTCTGCAAGCTTACAATTTAATTTTGCCTCACAGATCAGTTCAGATTCAGCTTTTAACAAATCTTGCACAGTAATCACCTACTATTCTTTTTATTAAATATTTAACAATTAATTATTATCAATTGATTTAATTTGAGTTTAGCATATTATTTTATGAGATTCTATAAATTATCGGAAATATTTTGGGGTTTGTTTGTACAGAACGGAACTGGGATGAAACTTTTTATTTTTATTACTATTGATTTTTGTATCTCCATAAGTTATAATAGTTTTGGAGATACAAAAGACCAGCTAAGAATTGT
>NZ_BTPT01000098.1:0-10016 GCF_054408565.1 Vallitalea sediminicola | reverse complement strand
AGATTCTTTAGCAATAACTTGCAGAGCTCTATATATATGATGAACATCAAAAACAGGCTGTTCAATAAACTTTGAAGAGAGTTTGAAAGTAGAAAGTTTTGAAGAAGGAAAAAGAATTCTACCATAAATCAATACTCCTGAATTTAGAAAAAACCTATTTTGACCTATCTAACTTTTGCTAACATGATGAATCGGGAAAAACTTGAGTTAATATGATTTGAAAACATAGGCTAAACATGTTATAATAACATCAATATTAAATATTGTTTTGTTAAGAAAATAGCAAACCTGTTGAAAAATAGGGACGCAAAGCTATGGGTCTAAGGGATTATATCCTAGGACTGCCAGGTTGCCGTATAATAATTTAGATGGCAGCGACTATTATTAGTAGCTGTTTTTGTTATCCCAATTTCATGATTGTAGAAACGTTATGTGTAATTTTGTAGCTTTTTTTGTGGCGATTATTTTTATTTGTTAAATAGTTGAAAGAGGGGAAATATGAAAAATAAAGAAATTAGTTATGATAAAGTATTTTTGGTAAAATTTTTGGAACAATTGAATGTAGAATTAGAGTATAAGCGATTAGATGATAAAAATGAAGATTTAATTGCTGAAGCAGCTAAATGTCTTGCTGAAACTTTTGCAGGGGTGACTGTAAAAGAAGAAACAATTTCTGAACCAATGGTACAGGCTGTTCACTTATCTATTGATGATTTTAATGAATTTGTTTATAGCTATATGAAAAATGTTGTACAACAAGGATTATGTTATATCGCTATAAACAAAAAGAACAATAGAATAATAGGTGTGCTAGCATGTGAGGATTTTGACCCAGATGAAGAAGTACCCCCATTTACAGATAATTTGGAGCCAATGAATAAAATTTGTGAATTGCTGGAGGTTCTTGATAAGAGGTTTTTAGATACTATTTATTATAAAACAAATAAAAAAATTGAGAAGAATGAATTTGTGCATATGTTTATGATTGGAGTAAAGTCAGATAAGCTAAAGAAAGAAATTGCAAAAGACTTAGTAAAAATCTGTCAGGATGATGCTATTAAAAGAGGGTATAAAGGTATGTTTCTTGAAGCTACCAATATTAAATCTGCTATTTTAATTTCAAAATATTTTCATTTTAATCTTGTACATGATGAAAAAGGGAAGCTTATCCATACAAACTACGCTGAAACAGAACATTTTAAAGATATACCACCTGAAAAATCCTTGGATTGTAAACTATTTTATAAAGCACTTGACCCAGAATATGATATTTAATATTAAACTACAAAATATTTACTAGGAGGTATACATATGTATAAGATTGACGTAAATTCAAGTAAGAAATTAGTATCATTAGTAGCTGAGGGAATGTTCACATTAGATGAAGCTAATGATTGTATGAAAGATTATGAAAGTAAATTAAAAATGATAAATGTTAAGGAATATGTGTTTTTAGTAGATGCGAGAAAACAATCAACTTCTACACCAGAAGTAGGAGAAGTATTAGTGAATGCATTAAAAAAATACTTGGAAACACCTTTCAAAAAAAGATATTATGTAAAACTTGATTCAGTTATTGCCATGTCACAAATAAAACGACTTGGTGGCAAAGAATTTGCTGATAAGTTTTGTTTAGTTAATACACCTGAAGAAGTAATTAATAGTCTATAATGCTTATAGAACAATAATATATATAATAATTTGTTGATTAACATATATAGCTAGTAAATCCAGTGAATAAGCATTTTCGCTGGATTTATTTTTACTTTGAATGAAATTAAGTATAGTGTTTATAATAATAGTATTGAATATATTATGTAGTTATAAAAAATGTAGGTCTAGGTAATAATTTATGTTTGTAGTAAGTTTGCACTATGAAATGAATATTAAGTAAATTGCGATAAATTACAAACTGATGTCAAATAAATATTTGATTTACAATATACTTAACATAGTTTATAATTGGTAGTGACAAAAAAAGACAATATATAGGAGGTATATAGTATGAAAAAAATATCAACAATGATGGTAGTGGTATTATCTGTTATGTTTATATTTACTGGATGTGATTATAATGAAAATAAATTATATAATGCATTTAAGAAAATGGCAGAAGTTACTTCAAATGAAAGTGATACAGATATTTCAGTTACATTTGAAACAGAAGGGTTTCCAGAAAGTCAACAATTAAGTATGGCTAGTGTTAGTATGTTATTAAAAGATTCCAATATTAACGTTCATACAAAATTAGTACAAAATAAGCAAAAGACTTCAAAAAAGATGTATGTAGATACACAGTTCGTTTTTGGTGGAATAGGAATGGGCGTAGAATATTGGACAGACTATAAAATGTCTCAAAAGGACTCTAAATTTCTACAAGTAATAAAATTACCATCCATAATGATGATGACACCATATGATGGTACACCTGGAAAGCAATATCTTGTTATTAATGGAGATAATAATGATGAAAATCTTGCTAATAATAGTAAAGTAGTGTTAGAATTACAAGACAAATTAAGTAAATTCTTAAAAGATTATGCATTGCAATATAAGCCTAACCTTAAATTAGTAAAAAATAAAGGTAGGAAAACAATTGATGGTAAGACTGCATATGTATATGAATTAGCATTAAATAACGAAACATTTAGTAAGTTGATTAATTACTCAGCTAATAACTTAATGGATAGTAAAGAAGCATTAGAATTTTTCCAAGAATATATGGATATAATATCAAAAATGATTGATAAACCAGAAAATGAAATTAGTAATACTAAGGAAGAGATAGATAGTTTTATAGAGAATTTAGATGAGAATAAGCCTAAATTAAAAGAAATGCTTAATGATTTTACTGATAAATTACGTAAGTGTAATTTCTTAGGTGAAAAAGGAATCGTTATAGAATATGCTATCAATAAAGAAGGTTATATTGTAAACGAATCTGGAGTAGTAGATTTGAATTTAGATTTTGCTAAAATAGAAGAAGTTATGGGTTTAAAAGATAAATTAGAAGATAAATTAGAAAATCAAGAATATGATGAAGATATCTTAGATGAAGAAGTATCAGGAGTAATCAAATTAGGTTTTGAATTCAACAGAAAAATATATAATATAAATGAAAAGGTTGAAATTGAGATGCCTGAATTGACTAAAGAAAATTCTATTGATATGAATGAATTGATGAAAGAACAAAGTGAATCAATTAGTCAAATGTATCCTAAAGATATCTAAAAAGAATTGAAATAAAGTAATTTGGGTTTAATAACTAAAAAATAAATACGTTAAAAGATGATTCTATGTATATAACAGGAATCATCTTTTTTTGGTTTTCTCAGTATTAGCCATTTTAATTTAGAATTATAGAAATAAGTCCTATTAATGTAGTTTTATATCATATAGATAAAAGATTATAGATGATAAAATGTAAATGTATAAAAATTTAGAAAATTATTGTATAGGAGGAAAAAAATGTATAATAAGGTTAAGGTTATTTTCATCAGCTTAGTTATAGTAACAATGTCATTGTCAAACTTTACAACGACTATTGCTATGGCATCTACGGAGAGTGAAAGTGATTTACGGATTACATCAGCTAACAAAAGTTTAGAGCAACGATTTAATTTATCTAAGCAAAATGTCCTTGAAGTACAAGTTGTTTCGCCTGAGAATGAACCAAGGGGTGAATGGGAACCTCGAATAACTCAACATTATGATGTAGATACAGTAATCCCTTCTTATTGGGGAAGTTATCACGGAGTACCTGCTAATGAAGGTGGTAATCACTATAGGGAATGTTTCTGCCTTCGTGATATCTGTCACCAAACTGATGCAGGACACTTGCTAGGTCTTGATAATGAAAACTTTACAATGCTCCAACTTTTTGCAATAGGTGCTAACGATAACACTATAAAACCATACTGGCCAAAATGGTCATATGATTTCTATGGTTATCCTTATTATATGGATGCTGGTTTTCAAGAGTTGCCTGCTCCGTTTGAGTTATTAGAAAAAATCTATCGTCAATACCTATGGACAGGGGATGACAGATGGATCAATGATCCAGAGATATTGGAATATGCTGAGAATTTACATTCAATTGATGCATTTATGGGTGCACATGACGTAAACAATAATGGTATTGCTGACGGTGGCGGAAACATGGATATTTTACCTACATTATGGGAATTTGAAGAGAGAGGTATGATTGTTGAAGCTGGAGATACATATGGTGTTCAATATCAATCCCTTTTAGCATATGCAGGTATTTTAGAAGCACGTGGAGAAATGACAAAAGCGCAAGAAATTCGTAATAGAGCCATTGCACTTAGAGAATATTTTGAAGAGAATTGGTATTCAGAAGAAGATCAAATATACATACGTGCTTATGATAAGTTTGGAGACACAAGAACAAATTGGGGACATGAAAATAGCTTTTTCATGCCAATGAAATTACTTACAGATAATGGTCCTAGAACAGATAGATACTTGGATTTTATTCATTACAATGCATTTGTTGATCCACTTAATGAAGAAGCCCAAACCTATCTAGCTGATACATTCTATAAACATGGAGAAAATGCTATGGGATGGCATTGGACAAAGAAGGTGCTTGAACATAATACAAGTTATCCTGAGATATTTTTCTTGAATATATCTAATGTTATTACAGGTATGATGGGTGTTGAACCAGATGCTCCAAATGATAAAGTTTCCACTATTTCACGTCTAACAAAAGAAGTACCATGGGTTCAAGTAGATAATATTCCTATAGGATCCAATAAAATCTCTGTTAGACATGATGGAACTGATCAAACCACATTTGAGAATACATCAGGATCTACAATGACATGGGAAGCTTGTTTTTATGGTCAAGTGGATTCATTAGAAGTAGATGGTCAAACTATGCAAGCTACGGTTGGAGAGCTAAATGGCAAGACAATAGCATATGTATCTTTAAGTGTACAATCAGGAGAAAAGAAGACAGTAAAAGCCAATAAAACACATCCTGGATTTTTATATCTTAGTGATCAACAATGGGCATATGTTACAGATGAAGATAAAATAAAATTAGATACAAGTTATGGCGAAAATGCTATTATGATTGATGAGAAAAACTATCAAAAAGGATTGGGTACATTAGCAAATACAACTATTCGTTACTATTTAGATGGTGAAGCTAGTAGATTTACAGCAACAGTAGGTCTTGATGATGTGAGAGAAGATCAAACTAGCGGTTCAGTTGTCTTTAGAGTATATGCAGATAACCAAAAAGTCTTTGATAGTCAAATCATGGGTATAGCAGATTCAGCAAAAGAAGTAGATATTGATTTGACAGATGTAAGAGTACTTGATCTAGTGACTTATGATGCTAGTGATGGTAGTAATCGTGATTATGGAACATGGGGAGATGCAAAAGTTTATACGAACCTTGAAGAATTACCTTCAGAAGCTCCAGCTGATTTTGTATACTTAAGTGATATATCTTCAGCTAGTGTTGGAGGAAGTTATACCACAGTTAATAAAGATTCAGATTATGACGGTAGAACCATTGATATTAATGAACGATCATATTTTAAGGGATTAGGTGTTCATGCAGACAATGAAATAGTCTATGATTTAGATGGTTTATACTCTAGCTTCATTGTGGATGTTGGACTAGATGAAAGTGTAACTAGTAATGGCGATGTCATATTCAAAGTATATGGTGACAACAACCAATTATTAAGAGAAACAAATACATTGACTCACACAAGTCCTATTGAAACTATGAATATTGATGTTACAGATATTAATCAATTGAAGTTAGTTGTTGATGATGCAGGTAGTAGTTATAATGACAGAGCTAACTGGGCTGATGCGCGACTTATTTATAATCCAGATATTGATTTGCAATCTGCACTTGTATTAGCACGTAAGATTAGATTTATAGACATGCCAGCAGTAGCAGAAACACAATTAACATTACCTGAAGTACCAGAAGGTTATACAATTGGTGTTAAAACATCAAGCGATACTTCTATTGTTGGGGTAGATGGAAGTATTACACCACCTGCTGCTGAAACAACTGTCACTCTAGTTCTAGAAGTTACCAGATTAAGCAATGGAGAAGTGGCTGAAACAAACCCATTGGATGTTTTGATTCCTTCAGATACACAGATTTCTCTCACATATTTCCAATGGGACTTGGCAACAGCTGGTTATGGTGATGTTGAACTTAATAAATCCAATGGTGGGAATTCTATCACTATAGGAGGCAATAACTATGATAAGGGAATTGGAACACATGCAGATAGTGAGATTGTTTATCAAATCAATGGTCAGTACGACTGGTTCAGGTGTGATATCGGTCTAGATGATGAAACAGGCAGTAATGGTTCTGTTGTATTCAAAGTATATGGTGACGATGATGTAACACCTTTATATGAAAGTAATGTGCTATATGGCACTGATTCGGTTGAGAGCATAAAGGTTAATATTAAAGAGCATAATAGACTTAAGTTAGTTGTAACAGATGGAGGAGACAACAAAAATCACGATCATGCTGATTGGGGAAATCCAATGTTATTAATTGATAAAGAAGTAACTACATCTGTATATTTAAGTGACTTAGACTGGACAAGTGCACAGTCAGGTTGGGGTACAGTTAAAAAAGATACAAGTGTAGATGGTAATCCATTGACAATTAATGGGAATACTTACGCAAAAGGAATCGGTGCCCATGCAAATAGTGAGATTATCTATAACTTAGATGGAGCATATACAATTTTCTATTCTCATATAGGTGTAGATGACGAAGTAGGAACAAATTCAACAATGGTTTTTGAGGTATATGCAGATGGAGAAAAGATTTACGAAAGTGGTGTAATGACTCCTAGTGATTCTTATAAGGAAATCAATGAGGATATAACCGGTGTTAATGAATTGAAATTAGTCATAACAGATGCTGGAGACGGAATTAATTCTGACCATGGTGATTGGGCAGATGCCAAGTTATATTAGATTAGATAACTAGGCAACTAAATAAAAGTGAAACAGTATAAGACTACACCCCTTTTTGTCAGCCCATTCCAATTTCTTGAAATAGGGTGACAAGTAAAATTTTTAGGTGGTAATATTTATAACTGAAAGATAGAAAAGTATAAGCCTCTATATATAATCTATAAGTAGTTATTATTGATAGAGTCATTTTGAAGAAATGATGTTATGGTTCAACCTACTACCTACAGTAAAGAACCTAAAACGTCGGGTCCTGATATTTTATTATTGGTATACTCTTAACAGAAGGAGGGCGTAGAATGGGCTATATACAGAGAATGAATGAAGCAATTGACTATATTGAAACCAATCTGGATGGGAAAATAGATTATGAAGTAGTAGCAAATTTAGCTGCTTGTTCTTTTAATTATTTTCAAAGAGTGTTTTCTTTGATAGTAGATGTATCTCTATCAGAATATATTCGAAGAAGGAGAATGACATTAGCTGCGTTTGAATTACAAGAAAGTAATGTTAAAATAATTGACCTTGCAATAAAATATGGTTATGAATCACCTGATTCATTTTCTAGAGCATTTAAAAAAATACATGGAATAATTCCTACACAAGCGCGTAATACTGGTGTATCCATAAAAGCCTATCCTCGTATCAACTTCCATATTTCAGTTAAAGGAGATGTAGAAATGAATTATAGGATTGAAGAAAAAGAAGCATTTAGAATTGTAGGTGTCAAGAGGCATTATAGGGGTCCGGAAGATGATGCAAGTGTGATTGATGGATTTTGGAATGAAATGTATAAAAAGGGTATTTATGATGAAATATTCAAATTGCAGACTGGGTCTCCAAAAGGTGTCCACGGTTTTATACATGTAAAAGGAGAAGATAAAGTAGATTATACTATTGCATGTGTATCGGATAAAGAACCGCCTTTAGGGATGGATAGTTATTACATATCTAAGTCAACTTGGGCTATTTTTGAAATAGTTGGTCCGATTAACATTGCAATGGCAGATGCATGGAAACGAATATTTAGCGAATGGCTACCAACGTCAAACTACAAATATGCAGAAAATATTGATATAGAATGTTTTTCATATGCTGGGGATAAAAGATCTGCTGATTTTAAGTTCGAGATATGGTTACCTGTTATAAAGAAAAATAATTAATTTAAGTTGATTTATAATTATATAGATGATTATATCATTACCACATAACTGAATAGGTATAGCAGCCGTCACCTTATAAAATTTTATTATTTGGTTAGGGAAAGACGGTTGATATACCTTATTAACGAATGAACTGATTGTAGAGTTTGCATTTAGCAAGCACTACTCTTTTTTTATCAACTTGTAATTTGTGATAAATTCTAATATACTTTCTTGTTCTTCTTTTTTTAGTTGAATTAATTTGGCTAATAAAACAGGAAATACTTCATTATCTGTATTTGTAGAAGGTTGTATCTGTTTAAAGAAATCTTCAAAACTTATTCCTAGAGCAGTAATAATTTTATTTAACATTTCTATAGTGCAATTAATTGCACCTCGTTCTACTCTCCCTATATGTGTGGGGTGAACTTTTGCTCTAAGAGCTAATTCCTCTTGGCTTAGATTTTTTGCTGTTCTAAACTGCCTTACTGTATTACCAACAATGTTTAATATGTCATTCATTTTATCACCCCAGTTTCCATGTATATAACTTACATATTTGTATTAAATTTATCAAGAGCATACATGCTATTGGAATTATAATTAAATAGCATAAATTGCTTGACAAAAAAACATATTTTTCTTATACTTGTTATGGAGAAGTGTTATGTTAATAAGAAATATTGATGATTAAGGGCAGATACCATTAGGTCGAATAATGGTATTATAAAATTAATGTAACAATTCTCACTCCTCACACCTTAACCCCAAGTTAAAGAAAGGGACAATATTAAAATCCCTTTCTTTTTACTGTATGTCTATTTATTAGTATTGACAAAATTTTAAAATTATTCTTATCCTATTATATAAATCTATGGAATAAAACAGATAAAATGGAAGGGTTCAAACAGCTATTTATATATTTTGAAGATCATGTTTCTATAAATAATTTATATTAATATTAAAAATGAAGCTAAATCTGTCATAAATCGTTGACAGCTTTAGCTTCATATGTAACATAGTATTATAGTAGAAAATTTTATTCTAAGATTATCTATATGTTAAACTATATATTCTTTTTAAAAAAGTAATACTTATGTTCAGAAGGACAGTCATCTAATACCCCAAATACTTCATATCCATGCTTAAGGTAAAAATCTTTTGCTTGGAAATCAAAAGTATCTATGTGAATTATGTTGCAACCCTTTTCTTTAGCAATTTTCTCAACTTCATTTAGAAGTACCGAACCATACCCCTTTTGTCTATATTCCTCTTTAACCCACAAAGCGCCTATATGAAGGCATTTCCAACAGTATAATAAACTATTTATTCCTGCTCTTATATCTCCATTAGTATCTTTTATAACTCTATTAATTTGTAAAAAAGATGGCTCTTGAGTAAATGGAACTTTAGTTGCATTATATTCAATTATCCCATTATTAACAACTTTACATTCTTCTTTTGTACTTTCCTCAATAATATAATTTTTCATAGTTAGTACCCCCCAATGAAATTCATATTTTTTTGTGCGTTTTAAGATACAATTATTTTTTTAATACATAGTATCTTCTTTGAGTACTTCAAAAATAATACGTTCTTAATACCGTATTAATTATATCATATGTTTGTTAAATTACATAAAAATCACCAAACAATTGCACGCAATAAAAGAGAGCTTTTTGTTAATATTTTATCATTCGTAACATAGGTTACAGAATTTTAATTACCTCATTGGTCCGCGGTTAGCAAAAAAACAAAAATTTAAAATATAATTAAAAAAATTAAAAGATTGTGTGAACTATGTTTTGCTATTAATGTTAAGGTCATAAATACAAAATTCTTTTAAACCTTATAAATAAAGGGACTGCGTAAAAAAAC
>NZ_BTPT01000097.1:0-360 GCF_054408565.1 Vallitalea sediminicola | reverse complement strand
TTTGTTCGATAAAGATTTAAGATATTTTCTTTGATATTGTCTTCTAATGTATGTGATGGTTTACGACCACGATTACCATGGATAAAGAAAATCTTTCCTTGATCTAAATAACCTTTGATTAAACGATTTATATTTCGTCTAGTACAGCCTAGTTTCAGAGCTGCATTGTCCTTGTTCCCTTTAGTTTCAACTAATCTTTTAATAATTTCATATTTATATTGTTCTGTCATGTTTAAGTCTACCTTTCTAATGATAATCACCTCTGTCTATAAAATACATGAGGTTTTATTATATCCCATAATTAAAAAATAGGACATAATCAATTGTGGTACACTAAGACATTATCATAAATCAATCATA
>NZ_BTPT01000096.1:0-14337 GCF_054408565.1 Vallitalea sediminicola | reverse complement strand
TGCTTGGCGTAAGTTCTTATCATTGTTAACCATCAAGGTCATCAAAGCATTTCATAGATTAACAAGACCAGAACGTATTAATACACTTATCCTTGATGATACGATGGTAACAAGAAACCGTAGTAAGTGCGTTGAATTAATGGCTAAAATCTATGACCATGCTACTCACCGGTATCAAAAAGGCTTTACTATGCTAACCCTTGGTTGGTCTGATGGCTATAGCTTTGTTCCTGTAGATTTTGCTATGCTATCATCTTCTAATAAAACTAATCGCTTACAAGAATGTGCGACTGTTGATAAACGTAGCCATGGCTACAAACGCCGACAAGAAGCATTGCAAAAGAAACCAGAAGTAGCTATAAATATGATCAAGCATGCCTTGAGACAAGGTGTTATGGCTGATTACGTCCTTATGGATACGTGGTTTACTCATGAACCATTGATCCAGTCTATCTTAGCAGAAGGACTCCATGTCATAGGTATGGTTAAGCAACTCAAACAAAAGTATACGTATCAAGGGGAAAATTATACGTTAAAAGAGTTGCGTACACTATTACCTAAAAATCGGGTAGGTAATATATTAGGTTCAGTAACAGTAAAAACCAAACAAGGTATACCAGTAAAAATTGTCTATGTCAAAAACCGTAATAACAAGAGACGATGGCTTACTATACTAAGTACTGATATCACCTTATCCAGTGAAGAGATCATACGTATTTATGGTAATAGATGGAGCATAGAACTATTCTTTAAAGCTATCAAATCCTTCATGAAATTAGGTACTGAGTTTCAAGGTCGAAGCTACGATATGATGATTAGCCACACAACTATTGTATTTACAAGGTACACACTTCTTGAATGGATAAAGCGTGATGAAAAAGATACCAAAACATTTGGCGAATTATTTTTTTATTACTGTGATGATATAAGTGATATGGACTTAGAAACAGCTCTTCAAGGTTTAATGAGTTTATTTGTTAAGCAGATAAAAGGGGCTAGTTCTGAATACATATCTAGTATAAAAAATCAATTGCAGTACTGGATTGACCAGCAAGCCAGTTATATCAAGGATTTGTTCGTAAATTTATGCTGGGAAAGTTGAGTAATAATTTTAATAAAAATATTTTAGAAGAATGTAAACCATTATTATCAAATGTAAAAAGACTTCCTGGGATAGATGGAAAAGCTAAAATGAGTAAATCTCTCAACAATGCAATATATCTTAGTGATAGTAGAGAATGTATATCAAAAAAAGTAATGAGCATGTATACAGATCCAAATCATATTAGGATTGAGAATCCTGGAAATATAGAAGGTAATGTAGTTTTTAAATATCTAGATGCTTTTGATCCTGATAAAGATGAAGTAGATAAATTAAAAGGACATTATGAAAAAGGTGGATTAGGAGACGTCACAATCAAAAAAAGATTGATTGAAGTCTTGGACCAAGAATTGAAGCCTATCAGATTAAAAAGACAGCAACTTGAAGGAAATAAAGATGAATTGTTAATTATGTTAAAAGAAGGAAGTGAGTATGCACGGGCTATAGCTTCAGATACTCTATCAGAACTTAAGAAAGTATTTTATCTAAATTATTAAAAAACAAAAAATGAATATTAAAAAAATCGTAGGGTGCGGATTTTATATATTTGCTGTCATAATAGGTGTCAAACATCTATATAGAAATACGAAAGTGTACTATTAATTTGTTGGAAAAAAAGTGAATATAAGGTATAATATAAGAGTTAGCTGGTAATGAGTTAACTCTTATATTTTTTGTTATTTGTCTCGTGGATTTTTTTAATTCATTTAACTTAATAGGGGCTGTGTGCAAATTTGCATTTATGGGAGAGGTAGCAAGATATTGAGAGATAACTGTGGTAATAGTTTAAAAGAGAGGTGATGACAATATTTAGTACAATAAATCAAATTGACCAAAATATTATACTATATATATCTGAACATCTAAGAACACCTGTACTAGACAGTATAATGATATTCTTTTCACGTATTGGTAATGCAGGCTTGATTTGGATACTTATATGCATATTGCTTATAGCAAGTAAAAAATACAGAACTGTTGGCATAATATCAGCAACTGTATTAATTACAGACACTATTTTAGGTGAACTGATACTAAAAAATGTTATTTGTAGAATTAGACCATACGATGCACTAGGCTTAGATATTATCATTGATAAGTTAAATAGTTTCTCCATGCCTTCAGGACATGCGATAAGTAGTTTTTCTGTTGCATTCATAGTTGTCTTTTTGGTAAAAGAATGGAAAGTATATATGCCTATTCTTATTTTAGCTATAGCTATAACTTTATCAAGAGTTTATTTATCAGTGCATTATCCAACAGATGTATTACTGAGTATAATTATAGCTTTTCTGGTATCTTTTACAGCAACCAAAATTGCTAGAGCAAAAGGGTTGATTACAGACAAAAGTTAATACTAGTATAGATGTTCAAGAGCAAAATATAGATTACTAAATATAGAATATATAATTTAAAAGGAGTAAAATTATGTTTGATTACAATGAATATTATAAAAAAGAAAATGAACCTATTTTAGATGCATACGAAAAAACATTGGTGAAGATTAACCAACTAGTAAATGATACTGAGCAAAAAGATGGTTATGGCAAGTATTTCAATGAATTAGGTAAATTCATAATTATGTTATCTAATCATGAAAAGGAATTGGATGAACAATATTTCGAGAATAAGACGTTTGAAGAATTGAAATCTTTTAATGAAAGAATGTATCAAGACATTCTACCTAGCAATTATGATACAAGTTATGGTAATCCAAGTTATGCTGTTTCCCAATTTGGTAATGGAATCGGTCAAGTATTATCATATCTATATACAAAAGTCCATGAATATATACAATTAACTTATCAACATAAAATTTTTATTATGTATAGAATCAATAAGCTATTTATGGAATGCTATAACTATATAATGGATAATCAAGATATTTCAACTGACAAATTAAAAGAAATAATATCAGATGATGCAAAAGAATATGTAGATGAAGAAGTTAAGCTATATTATGATGAAATGAGTAATCCTAATAAATCGTATTTTGCCCATATGGTTAAAAATGATAATTTAACTGATCTTAGATATTTATTTAAATATGGAAATTACATTGGTTATAATGAAATAAAGATAGCAGAATATCTCAATAGTATACCAAAAGAAAAGATTAAGTATATGGCTGATATTATGTCAGAAGGTTATCGTATAGGTTTTATAAACGATAACAAGGATATTACAATCAAGTCAGCAGTTAGTCTAAGATACCAAATAGGTTTTGAACTTGTTATGAAAGAAGTCATAGCTAATTTTGAAAAATTAAATCTAAGACCTATCATTAGTATAGAAACAATAACTAACATTGAATACAATTATTCTTTCACTAAAATGTATTCTACTATGCCTAATAAACAATATTTTTATGACCATAGATATGATTATGCATTATATATTGATGATGAATATGCAAAACTCAAGCAGGAAGCATGTGAAAAACATATAAATGATTTGGGTGCTCAATTAAATGCTCAAGGTGGTCCGGCTGTACTTGAAGGATTTGGACAAAAGCCATTCTATCCAGAAACAAAAAAAGAATGTGTAAAATTAAATGATGAACAAACAGTCCTTAATAAAAATCTTCAAATGAAAGCTAAACAACTTCTTTGCAAATATTTATCAGGTGAAAATTATAGTTTTACTATGGTATCATATCCAGTGCCTGAAATAGGAGATAAATTTGAAGAGATATTTGATTATACAATTGAAGTCAATACCCTTGATGTAAATATATATGAAAAAATACAACAGAAACTGATAGATGCATTAGATAAGGGTGAATATGCTCACGTACAAGGAAAAGGTTCTAATAAAACTGATATAATGGTTAAATTACATGAAGTAAAAAATCCAGAAAAAGAATCACTTTTCCATAATTGTTTAGCGGATGTTAATATTCCTCTTGGAGAAGTATATACATCACCGACTTTAAAAGGTACCAATGGTACATTATTTGTTGAAGAAGTATTCCTTAATGGATTAAAATATAACAATCTAGAGATAACTTTCAAAGATGGATTTGTTGATACATATACATGTACTAATTTTGACGATACTGAAGAAAATAAGAAATACGTTTACGAAAATCTAATATTCCCTAATGATACATTACCCCTTGGAGAATTTGCTATAGGAACTAATACTACAGCATATGTAATGGCTCATAAATATAATATTGATGATAAACTACCAATATTGATTACCGAAAAAACAGGACCTCACTTTGCAATTGGTGATACTTGTTTTGCGTGGAGTGAAGATACTCCTGTATATAATTCAGATGGAAAAGAAATAATTGCAAGAGACAACGAAAAATCAATATTAAGGAAAACAAATCTTGATGAAGCCTATACTGGCAAGCATACTGACATAACAATACCATATAGTGGACTTAAGTCAATTGATGTCATTACTAAAGATAATGGACGCATCGGATTAATAAAAGATGGAAGATTTGTTCTTGCAGGAACAGAAGAATTAAATAAAGCCCTTGATGAAGCTTAAAATTATGTTATAATAGTTTTTATATATTATTTTGCAAAATAGATAAAAACAAGGTGATAAGTAGATGAAGAAAACAAACAAAGCAAAATTCAAGGAATTAACAAGAAAAGAGAAAGTTGAATATATCTGGGAATATTATAAGTTACATATTTTTGCTGGTATACTGGTTTTGGTTATTGTTGGAAGTTTCCTCAATATATGGGTTTTCAATCCACCACCAAAATCAGCGGTAAGTGTTAATTTTGTAGGTAGCAGTATTCTTTCAGATAACACAGAAGCATTAGAAGAAGAATTGAACCCTCTCATAGTAACTGAGGAAATGGGTAACAAAAAAGTGTTTTTCAATACTTTTATTTTTGGAGTAAAGGAACCACAAATGCAAATGGCTACACAAACTAAATTTGTAGCTAATATTTCGGCGAGAGAACTTGATGTATTAATTCTAGACAAAGAGCAGTTTGATTCCTTAGTATTACAAGGATCTATACTTCCTCTTGATCAAGTATTTTCTGAAGATGATCTGAACAAGCTTACTGACAGACTTCTAAAAAGTAAAAGTGAAGAAGATACCAAAGAGCAAATTTATGGAATTGATGTTACTGATAATGAAAAAATAAAAACAGTAATGGTTGGTGATTCTGATAAAGTAATTGGTGTTGTTAGTAACAGTTCGAAATTAGAAGAAAGTAAAAAAGTCATAAAATGGTTTTTAGATATGGAATAATAAATATAAAAGGCAAGAGTTAATACTTTTGTCTTTTGTTTTATCCTTTTTTAAAAGAGTAACAAAAATAAGTAAAAATGAATGTTTTTATTAAAAAATAGAAAAATGTTCGGAAAATCTATTGACTTATTTCAATTTTATTTGTAAAATGATTTTACAGCCTATTAAAAAACGCAAATATGATTAAGGAGTTGTTCGTAATGAATAATCTTTCTAAAAAGATTGGGATTATTGGTGGAGGACAATTGGGAAAGATGATGATTCTAGAAGCTAAACGGTTAGGGTTCTATGTTATAACATTAGATCCTTCAGAGTCTTGCCCATCACATAGTATATCTGATGAACATATATTGGCTTCTTTTGATGATGAGAAGGCAATACGAACAATGGCAAAAAAAGTTGACGTAATTACATATGAATTCGAACATATTAATGTAGATATCTTAAAAAAGTTAGAAAATGAAGGGTATACAATTTACCCTACTGCAAAGAGCTTAGAAATAATTCAGAACAAGTTTAATCAAAAGTCCACACTTCTTAACAATGATATAGCAATTCCAGATTTTCAATTAGTAGAGTCCACAAAAGATTTAATAAACGCAGGTCAAAAATTTGGTTATCCAATGATGTTGAAAACATGTACAGGTGGTTACGATGGGAAAGGTAACCATGTCGTAGAAAATAGTGATTCCATACAAGAATCTTATAAACAATTAGGTAATGGAACAATCCCGTTAATGGTGGAAAAATTTGTTGACCTGAAAAAAGAAATATCGGTACTTGCTTGTAGAGGAATCAATGGTGAGATAACAGTATATCCAGTAGGTGAAAATATCCATATAGACAGTATATTAGATGAAACAAGAGTTCCAGCAGATATTTCTAAGGAATGTACACATGAAGCGATGAATCTAGCCCATAGAGTAATGGAAATATTTTCAGGCGTAGGGATGTTCTGTGTTGAAATGTTTGTTACAAAGGACGATAATATATTAATAAATGAAGTAGCGCCTAGACCACATAATTCGGGACATTATACTATTGAAGGATGTTTGACATCACAATTTGAACAGCATATAAGAGCTATTACAGGTTTACCCCTTGGAGATGTAAGTCTTAGATGTCCAACAGTAATGAGAAATCTGTTAGGTGAAGATGGTGAGTCAGGAATAGCGTATTATAAAGGATTAGATGAAGTCTATGATGATGGAAACGTAAAAGTTCACATCTATGGTAAAGAAGAGGTTAGACCTAAGAGGAAGATGGGACATATTACAGTATGTGCTAATACAATTGATGAGGCAGTAAAAAAAGCTGAAAAAGCTAAGACAGAGCTAAAAGTTATTAGTAAAAGACAATAATGAGGAGGTTAATATTATGAAACCTATGGTTGGAATTATTATGGGTAGTGACTCAGATTTACCTGTTATGCAAGAAGCGGCTAAGATACTAGATGAATTTCAGATATCTTATGAGTTAACTGTTGTATCAGCCCATAGAACTCCAGAAAGATTATATGATTACGCAAAAAGTGCTAAAGAAAAAGGATTGAAAGTAATTATTGCCGGAGCAGGAGGAGCAGCACACTTACCAGGTATGGTTGCATCACTAACTACGCTGCCTGTTATCGGAGTTCCTGTTAAGACAAGAACATTAAATGGTATTGATTCATTATATTCAATCGTTCAGATGCCGCCAGGAATACCTGTCGCTACAGTAGCAATTAATGGAGCTAAGAATGCAGGAATACTAGCTGCATCAATTATAGGAACATTCGATGAAAATATAAGCATGGAAGTTGAGAAATATAAAAATAATCTACGAGAGATTGTAAAAGAAAAAGCTAATAAATTAGAGAAAATAAAGTACGATAAATATTTAGAAGGTATGAATTAATAATAATAGGAGGATGATTAGATGAAAAAAACAGAATTATTATACGAAGGTAAAGCAAAAAAGGTATTTAAAACAGATGATGAGAACATGTTGATAGTTTCTTATAAAGATGATGCTACAGCATTTAATGGTGTTAAAAAAGGGTCTATACAAGATAAAGGCAGCATCAATAACAGAGTTTCTAATTACTTGATGGGATTACTTGAGAAAAAAGGTATAACTACTCATATCGTAGAAGAGATCAATGACCGTGAGACAGTAGTTAAAAAAGTTGAGATTGTACCTCTAGAAGTTATTATTAGAAATATTGCAGCTGGAAGCTTAAGTAAGAGATTAGGACTTGAAGAAGGTACTAAGCTTGACAAAACAGTTCTTGAATACTGTTACAAGAAAGATGAACTTGGTGATCCTATGGTTAATGATTATCATATATATGCTCTTTCATTAGCTACTAAAGAAGAACTTGATAAGATTTCTGAGATGTCATTTAAAATTAACGACATCCTTACTGAATATTTTGATTCAATAAATATAGAACTTATAGATTTCAAATTGGAATTTGGGAAGACTTCTGATGGAACAGTTATCTTAGCTGATGAAATTTCACCAGACACTTGCCGTTACTGGGACAAGAATACAGGAGAAAAGCTTGATAAAGATCGTTTTAGAAGAGACCTTGGTAATGTAGAGGGTGCTTATCAAGAAATATTAAAGAGAACTTTAGGGAATTCCTAAGCAATATTATCTACTAGGCTAGTGAAGTTATTAATAATTGAAATCTTAACGAATATTAGAAGGGAGATACAATGTTTGATGATAAATTAAAAGAAGAATGTGGTGTGTTTGGAGTTTATAATAATAATGAATTCGATACATCGAGACTCACATATTATGGACTTTTTGCACTTCAACATAGAGGTCAGGAAAGTGCGGGAATAGCGGTTAATAATAAAGGTACTATTTTATATAGAAAAGAAATGGGAATGGTAGCAGAGATATTTGATGATGTAGTTCTCGATTATCTAAAAGGACATTCAGCTATAGGGCATGTTAGATATTCAACAACTGGAGAGAGTTATGCAGAGAATGCACAACCTTTGGTTATAAAATATACAAAAGGACATATGGCTATTGCTCACAATGGTAATATAACTAATGCTAGTAAAATTAAAAAAGAGTTGGAAGAACAAGGGACCATATTTCAAACAACATCAGATACAGAAGTAATAGCTGCGTTATTATCACGAATCAGAATCAAATATAATGCTATTGAAGATGCATTAAAAGAAGTTATGACAATTATTAAGGGAGCTTATTCATTACTTATCATGACTCCTAACAAACTTATAGCTGTAAGAGATCCATTAGGAATGAGACCGCTTGTAATTGGTAAAAAAGAAGATTCATATGTGTTCTCATCAGAATCATGTGCATTTGATTCTCTTGGTATCAAATTTATTAGGGACGTGGAACCAGGAGAAGTGATTGTTGTTAATAAAGAAGGAATAAGATCTATACAAACAGAAGTTCCTAAGAAATCAGCTTCATGTATATTTGAATATATATATTTTGCAAGACCAGATAGTATTATGGATGGAATTGAAGTATATAGTGCAAGATACCAAGCAGGTATCGTATTAGCTAAAGAACATCCAATAGATGCAGATGTGGTAGTTGGTGTACCTGACTCTGGACTTGCTGCTGCTCATGGTTTTGCTCATGCTTCTGGAATTAAATATGTTGGTGGATTCATGAAAAATAGATACGTTGGAAGAACATTCATTCAACCAAGCCAAGAAATGAGAGAATTAGGAGTACACATGAAATTAAATCCTATAAGAAGTCAGATTGAAGGCAAAAGAGTTGTAATGATAGATGATTCTCTTGTAAGAGGAACAACAAGTAAAAAGATTGTTAGCTTATTAAAAGCTGCTGGAGCAAAAGAAGTTCATGTTCGTATTAGTTCACCCCCAGTCAAGCATTCTTGTTATTTTGGAATTGATACTCCTGAGAGAGAGAATCTGATAGCTGGTAATATGTCAATCGATGGAATAAGAGATTTGATTGGTGCAGATAGTTTGGGGTATATAAGTAATGAAGGTCTACTTAGTACATGTAAAGATGGTAAAAGAGACTATTGTATGGCATGCTTTAATGGTAAATACCCAATGGATGTTGACAATGAGGAGGAAAAATAATGGCAGTGGATTATAAAGCTTCAGGAGTAGACGTTGAAGCAGGATATAAAGCAGTGGAATTAATGAAAAAACATGTAAAAACCACTTTTACAGAAGGTGTTGTAACAGATCTTGGAGGATTTGGAGGTTTATTTTCATTAGCTAAACATAAGATGGAAGAACCGGTGTTGGTATCTGGAACAGATGGTGTTGGAACTAAATTGAAAGTTGCATTTTTAAGCGATAAACATAATAGTGTCGGAATTGACCTAGTAGCTATGTGTGTTAACGACATCATATGTTGTGGTGCTGAACCACTATTCTTCTTGGATTATATAGCATGTGGCAAAAACATACCAGAGAAGATAGCTGATATAGTAAGTGGTGTTGCTGAAGGGTGTAGACAATCAGGTGCCGCTCTTATTGGTGGAGAAACTGCTGAAATGCCAGGATTTTACCCAGAGAATGAATATGATATGGCGGGTTTTGCTGTTGGTATCGTTGATAAAAGTAAAATCATTGACGGGTCAAAGATAGAAGAGGGAGATGTACTTCTAGGTTTACCATCGTCTGGAATACATAGCAATGGATATTCTCTTGTTAGAAAACTTTTTGAACCTACTAAAGAAAAGTTAGAAGAATATATAGAAGAATTAGGTTGTACTCTAGGAGAAGAGTTAGTTAAACCAACTAAAATATATGTAAAACAGATTGGTGAATTAAAGGAGAAAGTAACAATAAAAGCAATCAGTCATATTACTGGTGGTGGATTTATTGAAAATATTCCTAGAGCATTAAAAGAAGGGTATAGTGCTAAGATAAATAAAGGTACTTGGCCTGTTCATAATATATTTAGCTTAATGCAGAAGATAGGCGAAATGGAAGAAAGAAGTATTTATAATACTTTTAATATGGGTATCGGCATGATTTTGGTACTTAATAAAGATGAAGCTGCAAAAGCAATGGATATCCTGGAATCAATAGGTGAAAAGGGTTACGTGATCGGTTCAGTCGAAAAAGGTGACGAAGGGGTAATTATATGCTAAGAATAGGAGTTCTTGTTTCTGGCGGAGGTACTAACTTACAGGCTATAATTGATAGGATTGAAGATGGTACCATATCTAATGCTGAGATAGTTTCTGTAGTTAGTAACAAAGAAAATGCCTATGCTCTAGAAAGAATCAAAAAATATAATATCGAAGGTAGATGCATAAAGCCTAGAGACTATAAGTCAAGAAAAGAATTTAGTATTGCACTAAAAGATCATTTTTTATCATTGGATATAGATTTAATAATTCTTGCAGGGTATTTAGTGGTTTTATCAGAAGACTTCGTAAAAGCTTTTCCTAATAAAATCATGAATATTCATCCTTCATTAATACCATCATTTTGTGGTGATGGATACTATGGACTAAAAGTGCACCAGGGGGTAATTGATCGTGGAATTAAGGTGACAGGTGCTACAGTCCATTTTGTTGATGAAGGTACTGATACAGGTCCTATTATTCTACAAAAAGCTGTTGATGTCAGATCGGATGATACACCAGAAGTTCTACAGCGTAGAGTAATGGAAGAAGCTGAATGGATAATATTCCCTGAAGCTATAAAATTATACTCGGAGAACAGAATTGAAGTAGAAGATAATAAAGTAATTATCAGTGAATAATATAGAGAAAAATTCAAGATATATTATAATGACAATCAATATATGTGAAGGGATGGAATAGATGAATATACTTGTTATAGGAAGCGGCGGAAGAGAACATGCTATAATATGGAAATTATCCAAAAGTAAAAGAGTGGGTAAAATCTATTGTGCTCCTGGTAATGCGGGAATTTCAGAAATAGCAGAGTGCGTAGATATTTCTGCAACAGATATAAAAGGGCTTTTGGATTTTGCGATAAATAATCCAGTAGATTTAACAGTTGTTGGTATGGATGATCCATTGATGTTGGGAATAGTAGATGCATTTGAAAACAAGGGATTAAAGATATTTGGTCCTAAACAAAATGCTGCCATCATAGAAGGTAGTAAAATATTTTCAAAAGACCTTATGAAGAAATATAATATTCCTACAGCAGGATATGTTGTTATAGATAATATTGATGTGGCAAATGATCATATAAAGAAATGTGAATATCCTATGGTTATAAAAGCGGATGGTCTTGCTCTTGGTAAAGGAGTACTCATATGTTCTACATATGAAGAGGCACAAGAAGCAGTAAATATCATAATGATTGAAAAGAAATTCGGAGATGCTGGAGATAAAATTGTTATAGAAGAATTTTTAACAGGACCAGAAGTATCTGTTTTATCTTTCTGTGATGGAGAAAACATCATTCCGATGGTCAGTGCACAAGACCATAAAAGAGCTTTTGATGGTGATGAAGGATTGAATACTGGTGGAATGGGAACTTTTTCACCAAGTAAATATTATACAGATGAGATACATGAAGAATGTGTTGAGACTATTTTCAAACCTTCTTTAATGGCTATGAAAAATGAAGGAAGACCTTTTACTGGAATAATGTTTTTTGGGTTGATGCTTACTGAGAAGGGACCTAAATTATTAGAATATAATGCTAGATTTGGTGACCCTGAAGCACAAGTAGTATTACCTAGACTTCAAACAGATTTATTAGAGATATTAGAATATGCTATTGATGGAAAATTAAATGAGATCGATGTAAAATGGGATGATAAGGCTGCTGTTTGTGTAGTTTTGGCTTCTGGAGGCTATCCAGTTAAATATGAAAAAGGATACGAGATAAAAGGTCTGGAAGCGCAAAAAAATAAAGAGGATATAGTTGTTTTTCATGCCGGAACTAAAAAAGTTGATGATAAAATAATTACTAACGGTGGTAGAGTATTAGGATTAACGGCCATTGGTAATAATATAAATGAAGCTAGAGATAAGGTATATAAAGTGGTAGAAGAAGTTGATTTTACTAACAAACATTTTAGGAAAGATATAGGAATAAAATAGTATATTAAATGACATCCATAATGGGTGTTGTTTTTTTTTGCTAATTCATAAATAGATAGTTATATAAATCATAAAAAATGGTTATATTATAAACAAATAATTATTTGCTTTATGGAGGTTGTTTTGATGGGTGGAAAGTTAGCCATAGTTGCAGATACAACATGTGATTTACCAAAAGAAATTATTAAGCAATATAATATTAAATTAATACCACTTAGGGTTATATATAAAGATAGAGATTTTCGTGATCGCATGGAAATATCACCAAAAGAAGTTTATAATAGATTAAATTATGAGATTCCAAAAACATCATTACCTGTTGCAGAGGATGTTATTAATGTTTTTGAAGAGCTACTAACAGAAGGTTATACGGATGCAATTGTATTAACATTATCTTCTAAGGTTAGTGGAACGTATAATTTAATAAATTTAGTAGCAAAAGAATATCAACAACTTAACATAGAGGTTATTGATTCAAAAGCAGTATCTATGTTCTATGGGTTCATGGTACTTGAAGCGGCTAGATTTGCATATACTGGTAATCATGAGTTGATTAAAGAAAAAATATGGTCAGTTAGAAATAAGGTAAAAGGGTGTCATCTAATTGATACATTGGTCTATTTAAAAGCAGGAGGAAGAATAGGAAAAGTAGAAGGAACAATAGGTGGAATTCTTAATATTAAACCTATTATTGGAATTGATACAGATGGAGTTTACTATCCATTAACAAAGGTAAGAGGAAGAAAAAGAGCTATTCATAGAATAAGAAGTATGATTGAAGAAGAATTCAGTAATAAAAATTATACAATAGCAATTGTTCATGGTGGAGCAGAAGAAGATGCTAAAGCCATGATTGAAGATATTAAGAATATAGGAATTAAGAAAGAAATAATTATGACATGCCTTAGTCCAGTATCTTGTGTTCATACGGGATCGGGGTTAATCGGATATGTTGCTTATGAGGTATAACTTGTTGTGTTAATTGATAATATATGATATAATTTTAAATAACATATTATGTAGTTATTGAAACCGCATAAAAACATTTGGAGGGAATCGCTTATGAAAAAAATAGCAATATTATCAGATTCTGCTTGTGATTTACCCGATAGTATCATTAAGAAATATAACATTAAATTACTTCCATTAAGAATTATATACCATGACCGTGAATACAGGGATCGTATTGAAATACAACCTGAGGAAGTATATGACAATATTGAAAAAGAAGTTCCTAAAACATCGTTACCTGTCCCAGAAGATATTCTATCTGCTTTTGATAGTCTTGCTGACGATGGTTATACTGATGCTGTTGTAATAACGATTTCTTCAAATCTTAGTGGAACCTTTAATTTGATTAAGTTACTGGCAAAAGACTATGAACGACTCAATATTAGAGTATATGATTCTAAAACATTAGGTATATTTTTAGGCTTTATTGTGAAAGAGGCAGCTTCGCTTGCATATACTCAAAATATGGATGATGTAATTAATAAAGCAAAAGAAATAAGAGATAAATTAAAGGGTTGTTATGTGTTGAAAACACTGACTTACTTAAGAAAAGGTGGTAGAATCGGTAAAGTTGAAGGTACAGTTGGAGAATTTTTCAATATAAAACCGATTATTGGAATAAACGATGAAGGTGTTTATTTTACTATTGCAAAAATAAGAGGTAGAAAAAAATCTATAAGCAGATTGAAATCTATGATTTTAGAAGAATTTGGTGATAAACAATATAATATAGCCATTATACATGGTGGTGCAGAAGAAGAAGCTAAGCAATTATATGATAGTATTAAAAATATTGGTAATATAATTGAAGGTCATATTTCACAGATTAGTCCCGCGTTAGGGGTTCATACTGGTCCAGGATTAATTGGATATGCTGCATATGAAGTATAATAACTATATATATTGAATTTATGTATTAATAAAAAACTTGGC
>NZ_BTPT01000095.1:0-1620 GCF_054408565.1 Vallitalea sediminicola | reverse complement strand
CAATGTCATTAAGTTAAGGCATTGATAATGAAAAAAGAATTAGAGCAACTGAAACTATTAACACTTTCAGTTGCTCTTTCTTATTAGATTAATATTTTTTTGCACACAAATTAAACTGAGTATCTTTCTCAGAAAAAAAGTTCAAGATTGCAACAATTTATGCTACTCTATAAAGGAAGCTTACTGTAGACTTGGTCTTGACTTTTCGAGGGTCTTTTCGTCCAGGTCTTACAGGTAATATATTCTTTTGAATAAGTGCTTCAACATTAGGTGGCGGTATATCATCTCTGCATGTGAAATAGTATAGACAAACATTAATTGCTACAGTAAAATTTAACTGATACGTATATTTTCTGTCTTTCTGATGAATAATAACATGCGTTGCTATTACTTCACAGAAGTTGTACATTGTCAGCTTTGCGAATATTTCCTGAATGATATACTCCGCCTTTTTTGAATGAAAATTAATTAATCCAATAGCATATTTCAGCTCTCTGAATGAGGTTTCAATTCCCCATCGCATGTGATAAATTCCTTTAATTATTTCTGGTGGGAAATCAACCCTATCAAGATTGGTGAGGATTACTTCATAAGTATCTTCTGTTAAAGGGAAACGCACAATTCTAAAACTCATCGGATATGTTTCTTTGCTTCCTATAGGAAGATAATCGAATTTTTGATTAGTCGGCATGAATTTATATGTTTTAGGATGACTTTTAATAAAATTAGTTTGACGTCGAGTCAATAAAAATTCATAATCAATGTCAAAAGACCTCTGTTTCGGAAGAGTGAGTCCGGATACAATCCCATTACTGTTAATGTCTTTGACACGAACAACATAATTCCAACCCTTTTTAGCTATGTGCTCTAAGACATTATAGCTCTCATATCCTCGATCGGCGGTTACAATCGCCTTTTCTTTAATTTTTGATCGATCAACCATATCTATAAGCGCTTTATATTCATCTTCTTTTCTTCCCTGTTGCATAATTGAATCCACATAAATACGATTACATACATCATACATAGCATTCAAGTGTAGCAGGTTATAACCTTTAGCATTAGAAGTATTGGAGAAATGATTTTCAAGTTCATTTGGGTTTTGTGCAGTACAAAAATCAGAACCATCAACAGCCAGCAATCGGTAACCATGAAAAAGACTGGGATTGATGAGAGATGATGTAAACTCATGAAATATAAACTCAAAAGCTTCTGGAAGAATCTTACTACGCTGTTGGACAAATGCGGAACATGTAGCAACATCGGAATTGTAAGAGAAATATTTCATAAGTTCTAAATTCAGACTATTACCGCCCATAGAAAGTATAATTCGTAACATCTCTTTAAAGTCTAACTTGCGTTTTCGGGTAAAATCTGCAGCCGGCATTTTGACAAACAACCACGGAGTTGCACCCATTTCATCTAATAATGATACTAAATTTTTCTTAACAAAATCAGCATATTCGTTCATAAAAACCTCCTTGAAATACGTATATTCAAGAGGCTTCGCCACATTTTTGTGATGATTTGTCAAGTGTTTTTTAAATTGTTGCAGAAAAAAGAGCCTTGTTCTATTTCCAGAACAAAACTCTTTATACTTTTCTTAACTTAATGACATTG
>NZ_BTPT01000094.1:0-20409 GCF_054408565.1 Vallitalea sediminicola | reverse complement strand
AAGTGGTGGTTGCTGACTTAAAAGTCAATAAACCAGTAGTTTTTTATATTAACTATACTCTCAATCATTGATATTCTTATTAACGTAGATAATAAAAGATAATTGGGAGGAAAGAACATGAGAAATATTAAAAAATTATTAGCAGTTGTACTAACGATATGTGTAGTATTAAGTTTCACAGCTTGTTCTAAAGACTCAAGTAATACATCAAAAACAGAAGATTCATCAAAACAAAGTACTACAGACGAAAGCAAAGAAAAAGAGCAGGAGTCAGAAAAAGACTTACCAGAAATAACTTTCTATCATGGCTATTTTCAAGATGATTGGCAGCCAGCAGTAGAAATGAGAAAGATATATGATGAATTTGCTAAGCTTCATAAAGATGAATTTATATTCAAACCAATAGCAATGGAATCAGGCGGTGAAGGAGTATATAACAAATGTACTCAAGAAATAGCAGCGGGGAAAGTACCTGATATTGTTGATTTAGGCGGATATAATGTTATTCCGGCAGCATCACAAGCTGATTTGATAGTTGATCTCAAACCATATATTGATGAAGATCAAGAATTCAAAAAAGGTATTGGAATCAATTACCAACAAAATAATATGGATGGGAAAATATATACAGTACGTGACCAATTAGAAACTATGGGATTTTGGTACAATGAAGACCTATTCAATAAAGCAGGAGCTGATACACCTGATAAATGGAAAACATGGGATGATTTTGCGAAAGCAGTAGATAAGTTAGTAGAATCTGACCAAGTTGAGACTCCATTTACATTATCACAAGGATGGACAACTAACATATTATTTACAGGTCTTATGATGGGAAGCCAAGAAGGAAGAGATATGTTAGCTGAAAATGTAAAAGATTTTAATAATCAAGCTTTCAAACAAGCACTTACATTCCTAAAAGAAAATGCTCTTGACCAAGTAACGTCAGAATATTTTGTTGCAGGAGATTCTGATAAGTATAGAGAGGATTTTTTCACTGGAAAAGCAGCTATGTTATTTAATGGAGTATGGGAATCAGGAAGTTTCGTAGGAGATAATGTAACTATAGATGTAAACTACATCAAACCAGCGGTTTTCCCAACTTATGAAGACAATCAAAATGCAGCGATAATGTCTGCATCACCAGGTTACATTATAGCTAAAAATCAAGATAAGCCTAAAATTGATGCTTGTATAAAATTCGTAAAATATATGACAAGTAAAGAAGTTGCGGATAAGATTTTCTCTAAAGTAATGGCTATGCCACCAAGTACAGTGGTTGATTACAAGACGCTTGAACATGAGAGCCAAGAAAATTATGTAGTGTCTAATTTAGCTTTTGCTTGTGAGCTTGCAGCTAATTCAAAATATCAAATAGCATCACTTGGTGTTGACTGGGGTCAAGATATATCAGATGCAATTGACGGAAAGTATGCAGGATTAAAAGGTGGCTCAAAAACTGCTGAAGATATAATATCTGAATTAAATAAACTATTAGATGAATAATTAATTACTGTGAGGATAGTTCTTACTATCTTCACAGTAAAATATTATAAAAATATAAGAAAGAGAGTACAAAACAATGAAAACCAGAAATAAAAAATATGCTTTTATAATATTGTTTTTATTGCCCAGTGTACTATTATTCGGAATCATATATGCTTATCCTTTGGTGAACATATTTATTACTTCTTTCCAGAAATGGAATTATAAAAACATTACCAATCCAACTTTCTTAGGGTTTTCACATATGTTTGATAACTATATTAGACTATTCACCAAAGATTATTATTTTATGACATCACTTCTTAATTCGCTTAAATGGATGGTATTAGCTTTAATTATACAAGTTCCATTAGCGATAATAGTTGCTTTGGTATTATCTAATAAACCAAGAGGCTGGAAATTTACAAGGAATGCTTTTATAATTCCAAATATTATTTCATCTGCGGCAATAGGACTTATTTTTCTTAATCTGTATGATCCTGCTCGTGGCGCTATTACTGAGATTGTAAAATTCTTCAATCCAAGTAGTAATATTAATATTCTTGCTAACGAAAAAATGGCTTTTTGGGGTGTATCATTTTCTTTTGTATTATTCGCAGGTACTTCTGCATTGCTTTTATTAGCACAGATATTTGCTATACCAAAACCATTATTTGAATCAGCTAAGATAGATGGAGCTAATCAGTTACAGACTATCATATATATAACGCTTCCTTTAGTTAAAAATGCAATAGGTACTATATCTATTCTGGCAGCCAATTACGGTCTTTTAATATATAATGAGATAGCTCTAATAACTGCTGGAGGACCTGATAGGGCAACTTACAGTATCAGTTTTTTTATTGAACGAACCGCACTTGGAAGCAGTAAACTTAATTTTGCTCTTGCTAATACAGCAGGTGTCATTCAATTGATATTAGGATTGATATTGGTAGGGTTAATAACCAAAGTGTTCAATACAGGAAAATCTTATAATGATTAGAGGTGCAAAATTCAATGGAAAAAATAAAACAAAGAAGTAATTTATCATCACTTACTAAAGTAATTTCTTATCTGGTAATTATTATAGTATTAATCATCTCAATATATCCGATACTGTGGGTTTTCATATCTTCTTTTAAACAGACACCTGGAGGACTTGGATTACCAGATGAATTAGTCTTTGATGGTTATATTACTATTTTTACTAAATTAAATATCGGTACATATTTTCTTAATAGTATACTGATTACTGTTGGTTCTACTATAATAAGTGTAATAATCATTTCAATGGCAGCTTACGTATCAGCAAGAATTGATTTCAAGGGACGATCAATAATTACTGCTATGTTTGCTTCTACTTTATTTATTCCTTCAATAGCCATTAGTTTTCCTATATACAGATTAATTAATAAATTAAACTTATATGATACAAGAATGGGGTTGACTTTTATATATTCGGGACTTGGTATAGCGGTAACATTTTTTATAATAAGAAGCTATTTTCTGACCATTCCTAAGGAAATGGAAGAAGCTGCATATATTGATGGATGTAGTTATACAAAAACTTTCATGAACATAATTGTTCCAATAGCTAAGCCTGGACTATCTACAGCAGGGATTCTAGTTTTTCTAAATAACTGGAATGAATTTTATTATGCAAGCATTCTATTACAGAGTAAATCAAAAATGACAATACCAGCTTTGCTAGGACAATTCAAAACGGCTTACTCACAGAATCTTAATGGTATGTTTTCTGCGATAATAGTGGCTGTATTACCAACTATAATCATATTCAGCTTAACTTCAGAAATGTTTGTGAAGAGTCTAACAGCAGGAGCAGTGAAAGGATAGGAGATATAATGATTAATAAAATAATAGAAGATAGAACGAAAAGAACAAAGTGGTTTCTTAACGATAGGTTTGGTCTATTCATGCACTGGGGATTATATTCTATTCATGGAAAAGGTGAATGGTATCCAAGTGACAAACAAGTATCTATTGATAACTATAGAAAATATTTTGAAGAATTTAATCCTATAAGATTTGATGCTGAGAAATGGGCTAAAATGGCTAAACAAGCAGGTATGAAATATGCGGTTTTAACTGCCAAGCATCATGATGGATTCTGCCTCTTTGACAGTAAATATACTGATTTCAAGGTAACTAATACGCCTTTTAAAAGAGATATTGTTAGAGAATATGTTGAGGCATTTAGAAAAGAAGGCTTAAAGGTAGGATTATATTATTCTTTATTAGACTGGCATCATCCAGATTATCCAGCTTATGGAGATATGTATCATCCAGATAGAGCTAATGAAAAACGTAAAAATGATAAACCTGAATTTGATGAATATTTGGATTATATGCATAATCAAATAGAAGAACTAGCAACTGATTATGGTAAAATAGATATTATGTGGTTTGATTTCTCTTATGAAGGTCATATAGGTGATGACTGGAGAGGTAAAGAATTGATAAAAATGGTTAGATCTCATCAGCCTAATATAATTTTGAATGGACGTATTGAAGGAAGCGGAGAAAGTTATGGATCAATAATGACGGATGACCCTTCTGAGTATGCTGGAGATTTTGCATGTCCTGAGATGATAATACCTCCTAGGGGACTTACAACTGAATCAGGAAGAGAAATACCTTGGGAAGCATGTTTTACACTTAATAATAACTGGGCATACTGTCCTAACGATCAAATGTACAAATCTTCAGCACAGATTATTAAGAAAATAGTTGAATGCACAAGCAAAGGAGGAAATCTGTTGCTTAATCTATCTCCAACAGCAAAAGGTGATTTCCCAAAAAAACAGAAGGATATATTACGAGAAGTTGGTAACTGGATGAAAATAAATTCGGAGAGTATATATGGATGTGGAAAAAGTGAATTTTCGAAACCAGAGTGGGGAAGATATACTCAAAAAGGTAATAAATTATATGCACATATCATGGAAGAACCTATCGGTGCTCTATGCCTTGAAGGTGTAGACAAAGATAGAGTCAAAAAAGCAAGAAGGATATTAGATGGATTTGAAATGATAGCAATGACTCCTTGGGTAGCGAAAGAATTCTCAAATGATCTGTTCCTTAATTATGGGGAACCTGAATGGATGACGTTTACTTTTGAACCATCAGTAGATACAGTAATCGAAATAGATTTATAGTCAAACAATTGTTGCAATGTACAGAGGTTGCAATAATTAAATATACTCATAAGTTTGCATTGAAACTGAATGAAGTATATAATATATATCAAAAAATATGGAAAAATGTAGTATAATAGGTGATGAAATGAAAAAATATAAAAATAGAAAAACAAGTTTAAGAAAAAAGATTGTTACATTCACAACTACAGCAATTATTTTTTCTGTGTTTTTTTGTATAATAATCTTTTACATTTCAACCTATAATACTCTTTCTAAATATATTGTTAACGACATAGAGTATTTCTTGAAAAAGACAACTGATGAACTTGGAAACAAAACTATATTAGTAGAAGATATGCTCCAGAAAATAAGAGATAATAAAGTAATATCGGAATATCTATATGATGTGACTGAGGAAACAAATATAGATACTCAATATGATAGTATAGTAGATAACCTTAAACAGTGTGTTAACATATATTCTAATCAGAATAATAACATGAGAAAACCATTTGTAGAATTGGTTTATTTATTTGATCGAGAAGGAAATTTCTACAAAGATTTATATTACGATAAAATAAAGCAGGATATTTTTGAAATAGATCATGAGTATCAAAGCATTTATGATGAATTCATGGGAAATAACCAAGATGTTCAATTTTTTCGGGATGATAAGCATTACATAATTGCTTTTACAGTATACTCTGAATATATGGATAACATAGGAACTGTATTTTTTTCCATAAATATAAGTTCTGTAGAAGAAGTAATGACTGAGATGGATATATATGATGATTCGGTCTGGTGTGTTACTGATAAGTACGATAATATTGTTACAGCATCCAGTAACGATTTTCAAAAATACCAGTATGACTTATTAGATTCAAGAATTATAGATGAGCATACTTACATAGAAGAAATTAACACTACACCTTATATCATGTATTCTGATAAGCTTAGTATGGGGCTTAATTGTATAGGTGGCGTTCCTAAAAATATTATTCACAAATTAATGATAGAGTCTATAAGAATTCCAATAATTGTACTAGCAATTATATCAATTATATTAATTATCATAGTTTCTCTTGCAATTTACCATCTTACAAAACCCCTCAAGACAGTAACAGATAAGATAAGAAATGTTGGAGAAGGAAATTTTGAGGAGAAATTACCAGAATATAATAGTCTTGAATTTTCTGAGATAAGTTTGGTATTCAATAAAATGACACAAAAGATTAATTATCTAATAAAAGATGTATACCAAAAAAAATTATTGATTATGGAGAAAGATTTTAAATTCTTACAATCTCAGATGAATCCACATTTTATGTTTAATGTCTTGAACACGATTGCATTTAAGGCACAAATAGATGGAAACATAGAAATATACAAAATGATTAATTCTTTTGCTAATCTATCACAGGCAACCATTAATCGTAAAAATGAAGACAAAATAACTATAGAAGAAGAATTATCATATATTAATTACTATCTATATCTACAGAAAAGCAGATATGGTGATAAATTGAAATATAGCATTAATTATGATGATGAAGAATTATTAAATTATTACATACCTAAATTAGCTATTCAAGTTATGGTTGAAAATGCTGTAATACATGGAATAGAAAAGAAAATTCATAGTGGAAAAGTAGAAGTGAACATTACTTCTATGGAGAAAGATATTATAATTGAGGTTAATGATGATGGTAATGGTTTTGATAATAGTGATGGTGTAATAATTCCTCCTATCACTATGGAATCAAGTGATAAAAAGCATAATGGAATCGGAATCAATAATACACATGCAATAATCAAATATTTCTATGGTGAAGATTACGGTATTGAGATAGTTACTAATAAGGAAGGTACAACTGTAAATATTAAGATACCATTTGATAGGGGAGATGAATGTGTTTAAGGTAATTATTGCGGATGATGAACCAATGGTGCGTATGGCACTGGTTAGTCTTATAAATTGGGATAAACTAGACTGTAAATTAATCTACGAAGCAGTTGATGGGAATGATTTATTTAATAGTATTAATAGATACAAACCAGATATAATAATATCTGATATTAAAATGCCTGGTAGAGACGGTGTTGAAATCTCCAAGTACATATATGAAAATAAATTGACCATAAAAGTCATACTATTTACTGCATATGCTGATTTCTCATATGCTAAATCAGCGATTAAGTACGATGTTGTAGATTATGTGATAAAAACTGGTTCAGTAGACAATATAATAAAGGCTGTGGAAAAAGCAAAGGAAATAATTAATAAGGATAATGTGGTCGATACATTAACTTCAAAGGAAAAATTCATCAAGTCTATGATTGATGAATCAATATATGAAGAAGATGAAATAACAAGAACCATTACTGATTTACAATTGAATTTTGGAGAATATATAGTACTTAATGTAGTTTTTGAGTTCGATGAAACTTATTATAATAAATCACCAAAAGACATCAATATGAGTCTGTACAATTTTTTTTCTATGGGATTTGATAAACAGAAAAACTATATAATTAACTTTAACAAAAATACATTTGTAATAATTGTGTATGACCTTAATAAAGATACATATTTTCATAAAATAAAAAGAACATGTTATGAAATACTTAACATAGTAACAAGTTTTATGAAAGTCAACCTTAAGATAGGTGTAAGTAAAATATCTACCCATATAAAGAATATAAAAGAGACCTATGAACAAGCCAATAATGCACTATCCCAGGGATTCTTAGATAAAGATAACAAATTATATTTTTACATAACTGATATAAAACAAGTTGATTATTCATTAATAAAAGAAAATGATAAATTACTAGATTCATTATGTCACCAAGTGCAGAAAGGCAATGTAGATGAAGCTATAAAATTACTACAAGAATTGTTTGAATTACAGATGAACATTGATTTTTCTGAAAAACAAATAAAAAGTAGCGGATTATTAGTAGAGAATAAATGCAGTGCTTTTCTAGCAGAACATGATGTTACTCTAATGGAAGTAACTAAGAATACTGTAGAATATTACGGTTTATTGATAAATTGTAAGTTCTTTGATAAGTATTGTAAGTTGCTTGAAAACATTGTATCGTCTACGGCTAAATACATAGATTCATACAGAAGAAATACAGATATAATCATTATGGATTGCAATAAATATATTGATGATAATTACTGTCGTGACATATCACTTAATGAAATTGCTAAGATGCTTAATGTAAGTAATAGTTATCTAAGCAGACTATACAGAGAAAAAACAGGAAATACAATACTAAATATAATAAATACAAAACGGATAGAGAAGGCAAAAGAATGTCTTGAAAAAACAGATATGAGAATATATGAAGTCGCTAATGCAATAGGTATTGAAGATCCAACATATTTTTCCCATTTTTTTAAAAGATATACAAAATGTTCACCAAAAGAATATAAATTAAAATTCAATAAATAACTTGAATTATTACTTAAATCTTTAATTGGGGGCTTTCTGAATATGAAAAAATTATTAATATTCATATTGATAATCATAATATCCACATCAGGATGTAGTAATAAAATTGAAGATAAAAATAAAACAGCGATTTTATTAATGCATGGATGGGATGGAGTCGGCAAAGATCATGTTGCAATGAGAAATATTTTCAATGATTTCGAGAAAGAAAATGAAGAAATCAGATTTGTTGTTAATTCTTGTCCTTATTCAGATATTATAGTTGAAAAGGCTAATGACATGTTAGCGGTTGACAAGATGCCTGATATTATTTTTACAAGTGGTATTTCCAGTTTTTTAACTTATGCTAAGAAAAAAAATAAAGCATTAGATTTGATGCCTTATATTAATAATGATGAAGAGCTAAGAAATAATATTCATCCTCAGATACTTAATATGTGGGCTGAAGATGGAAAAATATATACAATACCGGATGTATTAGAGATAATCGGGTATTGGTATAATGAAGAAATATTCAGGAAAGCTAAGATTACAGATAATGATACTGTTAACGGTGAAGTTGTAGTTCCTAAGACTTGGGAAGAATTTTGGGACGCTTGTGATAAAATAAAGGATTATAACAAAGAAAATAACACAGACATTGAACTATTTGAATTGAATGATCATTTCTCTGTCGGTACATTTCTAGGAGCTAGAGTTGCAGGATATGATTCCTATGGAACTGATTTCATGAATGTCATTCATCCAAGCAATTTTAATGTAGAACCATTTGTAAATAGTATTATAGACATCAAAAAGCTGAAAGAATTAAACATAGGTATACTTACTGGTAATATTAATGATTCAAGATATAATTTTGAAATGGGTAATAGTGCAATATATATTAATGGGGTGTGGGACAGTATACAGTTAGAAGACTGTAAAATCAAAGATAATATAAGATATGCCACTTTTCCAGGATATGATGGTAACACTATTTCATTTGTTTCTGCTTCTTCTGGATATGTAGTCAGTAATGATCAGAGTAAAGATAAAATAGATGCTTGTGTTGGTTTTATAAAATATATGATGAGTGAAGACACACAGCTTAGAATAGCTCTTGAAACTAAACAGGCATCCCAAAATCCTAATATAGATACGGATATATTACAAAGCAAGGCACCTTTACTTGGTAAGGCAATGCAAGTTTCTAATAATGCAGTTATCAAGTTGCAGTCTATTGAGACTTTGTGGAATATAAAAGTCCTAAAAGTTATAAGCAATAATCTAAAAGATGTAATAGAGGATAATATATCTGTAGAAGAATTTGTACAAGAAATAAATAGGGTAACTAATCAATAAATATATATAAAATTGTTGCGAAAAATTTACTATATATTTCAAAATATAAAGAAATTACAATTAATTATTGGATTAAATTTAAAATAGTAAACTAAAATCAATAAAATGTTAAATAAGTATATTTGATTAAGTAATTATATATGGTATATTGTAGAAGAAATTAAATATATAATATCTTTTTAGCTAAAAAAGTTATATGGGAATTTCAATATATTATAAGGAGAAGTCAACGTGAAAAAAATATTAGGAAAACTAATCTGTATACTTTATGGAGTTATATTTATTTGTTTTAATCTCAATGTTTTTGCAGCTAATGATTACAATATATTGGAAGTACAAAACATGACAGTTTGGAAAAACTATGCTCTTGATGGTAATGTCACTCTTCATGGAGGTGATAAAAATACTGATAGACCGGCAAGTATGGCTAATAATGGTATAATTGTTGATTCTAATCAAGTTACTTCCTTCGAAGATTATGCAGAATTAGGGAGTACATCTTCACCAGCAACTTCGGATGGAGAACAATTACCACCAAATGTAGTAGATCGTGATAAGTATTATCTTGAATTAGAGTTAGATAATCCTGCTGTTATTGAAAAAATTAGGTTATATAGGTATTGGGGTCATGACTTAAGATATCATGATACAGTAATATTAGCATCTGAAGATACAATTTTTAACGAACAAGACGTAGTATTTAATGCTGATGAAAACAATATATATGGTTATGGAAATGGAACTGAAAATGATTATGTTGAATCATTAAATGGAAAAGAATTTATTATTGAACCTAGAACAGTTAAATACATAAGAGTTTATTCAAGTGGGAAATCGGGTCATAATTATGATTATAATAATATACCTAACATAGGTGGTCAAACTTGGCCTTATGGATTACATTGTGTGGAAATAGAAGCGTATGGAAAAGATCAGTCTCCTGCACAACCATTATATAATGCTGATAACTATTTAGATATTCCTACGTTTACAGCTGAGGGCAAGAATGAAGGAGAGGTTACACACCCTGATATAATTAAATTTGGTAGTCCTTGGAATGGATATTTATATTGGATGGCAGTAACCCCTAACCAGACAGGTAATTCACAATTTGAAAATCCATGTATTGTAGCTTCAAATGATGGACTTAATTGGGTAGTTCCAGAAGATATTAATAATCCTCTAACAGGTATAGAAGAAGAACCTTTACCTTATCATAACTGTGATGTGGATCTAATCTATGATGATGATTCTGATTCGCTTTTTGTATACTATGTTCGTTCAAAAGATGATAAACCATATGGAACATCAGGTTTTATACCATCAGAAATTAAATTGATAAGGGTTAGTAAATCCATGGACGGTTTTAATATAACAATACCAGAAACAGTGGTAGTATCTGAAATGCGTTATGATGTATTATCTCCATCAATAGTTAAAAGATCAAATAATGAGTGGTATATGTGGTGTGTTGATACAAGAGATACAGGATACTGTAATCAGACTAATCATGTAGATTACAGAACATCAACTGACGGGATTAATTGGTCAGAGCCTCAATCATTGGAAGGAACTTTTGTACAAAGAGGTTATCAACCATGGCATATAGATGTAGAATACATAGCTGAAAAAGATGAGTATCATGCAGTATTTCCAGCGTATCAAGATGGAGGAACCTCTGCACATACTAAATTGTTTTTTGCAAAATCCACAGATGGTATTATTTGGACCAATTATGAAACCCCTTTGCTTACTGTTAAATCTGGCAGTTGGGACAGTGATTTCATATACAGAGCCTCTTTTATAGTGGAAAACAATATTATGAAAGTATGGTACTCAGCAGGGACAGGTAATAATACTGATGGATGGAGAATCGGGTATTGTGAAAATGATATTGATAGTATGATTAATGAACTTGGTAAATCATATCAAGGTCCAGTGAAACCTGAGGATCTTAGAATGACTATTAACAATGAAAATCCTTTGTTTTTACATCACTTATATAGAGTGATATCTAATGCAGAAGGGTTAAATGGCCCACTACAAGGTGGTAATAGTATTCAAGGTTTTTGGAATTCCATAATTAATGAAGACCCTAATGGAAATTCATTAAGAGAAGACTTAAGAGATAATCAAGGAATAATTATTCATGCATCTGGTAATGTTAAGGCTAATCAAGAAACACTTAACTGGTATGAAGAAACTTTTACCAAAACACTTATGAATACACCAAATGACTTAACAGATGACATTCCATTTTTCATCATGGTCTCTAATTCTGGGACATCCGGTGGTGGTGTTTATGAACCTCCTTCAATTGAATGGACTAATAGAATGTATGAAGAATATCCTAATATGATGGGAGTATTTTTCTCGGAAAATCATAATGCGACAAGCAGTTGGGAAAGAGAAGCTCGTTCATTATATATGGCAAAACAGCTTGAAGCGGCAGCACTTAATGGTGGCTATGTGATTTATTCAGATATGAATGATAACAATGACTATATTCAGAGCGTAATTAATAATGAAACCTTATATAATACCCTATTAGAAAATAAAGATAATTTTGTATTAATAGCCAAGACTACTTCAGCATGGGACCCAGATGATTATAATTCAGATGAAAGTGTTGTACAAGGAGTATGGTTAGCAGATGCAGCCGGTAATTGGGGTTCCCTTATTGATTCATGGATGTGGTTTATTGAAGGATTTGGACCATTATATGGAGATGAAACATTCTCAGTTATGGGTGGTGTCGAAGAATGTCGTTCACCAGTTACATTCCCTGAATTACTATATCCAATGCGTATGATTCAACAGGCTAGAGTAGGAGGTACTGTCTTTACATTTGAACATCCTTATTATTCAACAAGTGTTAAGGATCAGTTCACACCTACTTTCACAGATGCTATAGCAAAAGCAATGGAGTATATGGTGGATTATCCTATTCCAACTAGGGAAGAAATTATTCAAAAAACAAAAGTTGCGTATTTCGCAGGAAATGATTCACTAAGAAGTTTAACTTCTATTAATTTGAATCCTCTTGATTTCTTATATGGTGATGATAATTATAATGGATATAATTATACTACTATGTTAACATATAAAACTGGTAGATATGGAACAATGCCTACTATTCCTAAGCTAGCAAGTAGTGAGATTTTCAACAAGTTTGATGATGTCATTGATTATGATTATGTAGTTGATACTCTAAGAAATGGTACAGGAATAATTGATTATTTCAATAGCAGATACTCTGAATTCTATACAGGTGATGCATATGTTTCTAATCTAAACAATATTTTTTATGCATATAATAACAATTGGAATATTGACAGTAGAAAAGACAATGAGCTGGATTCTAAACAAAATGCATCATTCAATGTACAAAACGCATATGATGCAGAGATAGAAGTTTCTCCTTATTCATACTTTGTAATAGATACTACTGATTTATTACATATTAACGTTAATCATAATAACTTTTTAGTAGATAAGAATGATATATGGGAGAATTATATTGTAAGCGGACCTGGTGAAACGGATCATTGGGATTCTGATCATGATACAGAGATGGATGATTATCTCCTTAATGAATATATCCCAGATAATGTTAGACAAGATGATAGGTATAGAACAAGTAAGTTAGTATTATCAGGGATGAACAGTAGACCAACTATTAGAGTTATTGAAGGAATGACTAATGCTGATGGATCAAAACAATATAGTGATATTACGGAAGAATGGAATGAAACAGAAAAAGAATTCACTATAACTATATCATCTAATGGATGGGTAGATTTTGTAATTGATATAACTGATTAATAAAATAGAATTTGATAATTAATTAAGAAAAAGGGCTGGTGGAATTATCCTACAGCCCTTATTACATTGATGGATACATATTATCGTAAATGAATCATATATAGCGAAATTATTTTTTGCTCATGTGATACAAAGTCGATGTGTACAGCAATCCAGCAAGAAGAATATCACAAATAAATTGTAAAATAAAACTTGGATTAAGGGTTGTAGCTCTGAAAAAAACAATTAATGTCTGTCTAAGTGGAGCAATAGGAGTGAATACACTAATGATTGCAACCAAAACAACATCTGCTACCCAGCCAATCCACATATTTTGATATAACACAAGGGTGTGAATAAATATACTTAATAATATGTAAAAACCAGTTTGGTATATAAAACATGCAAAAACACCAGAGTTAGTCCAGCCAAATGCCGGTAAATAAGATATTTCAAGACTTTTACCCCAAATCACTGGTTCAAGAATATAGTAAAATAAAATGTTGATAATTGCAACAAATACGGCTAGAACCACATAATTAATTATACAGCCTTTAAAGAAATCAAGTTTTTTAGCACCAATGTTAATTAGTTTTTTGTAATATTTCAAAATAATAAAAACAGGAGCTAGAATATTAATAAGAGCAAATAAATTTCCCATGGAGAGATTATCACTTTGACTACCAATCAGATTTTCAATTATTAAATCAATAATAGTTGTTAGGACTACAATTATGGTAATTATATATGTCTGTTTACATGCATATTTAAAATTGAATTTAGCAACTTTTGTAGCTTTAGTCATTGATTTCACCTCCTATTAAATTAGCAAAGAAATCTTGTAAACCTTCATTACTTATTTGTATTTTCTCAGTTTCTTTTATTCTGGTATCATAGATATTTACTGTCTTGAACTTTCCTATTTCATGTACATTAATAATATTTTTACCTTTTACAGCCTCATCAACATCTGAAGCCATTCCTGTTACACTATAGCATTTATCTTGCAAATCAATAATATCTGTTCTCAATAATAATTTACCTTGATTTATAATAATTATCTCTTCTGCAATCTTAGCTATTTCATCAATAAGATGAGTAGATACGATAATTATTTTGGGATGTTTAGCAATACTTTCTTCTAATAAAGAGTAGAATTTGTTTCTCATGATGACATCAAAACCGAGTACCGGTTCATCAAATAATACAATCTTATTAGTACTGGCAAGACCGATAATAGTATTTACCATGGTTCTCATACCAAATGAAAGCTTTTTGAACTTTTTATTTGGATCAAGGTTGAATTTTTTTATCATTTCATCAGCAAATTCTGTATCAAAACCATCTTGGAAATCTGCTGCTAAGCTAATCAAATCTTTTATCTTCAGATTAACATGGTTCTCTCTTTCTTCTACAAAACAGACAATCTCTGGCATATATAGTTTATTCACTTTAGAGCCATTAACTAATATTTCACCTTCTGTTGCTTGAGTTAGTCCTGAGATGGTTTTTAGAAAAGTAGTTTTCCCAGCTCCATTTTCTCCTAGTAAACAGTAGATTTTATTTTCTTTAATTTCTAGACTAATATTATCTAGTGCTTTTGCTTTTCCGTATTTTTTAGATAAATAATTGAACTCAATCATTCCAATCCTCCTCAATCATTTTTATGACATCAATTTTAGAAATGTCAAGTTTTTTACATTCCTGAATTAATTTTTTCAAAGTATCTGCTTGTAGTGATATTCTTCTCTTTTCCATAATTATACTTTTGGCCTCCTTAGATACATACATTCCCATACCCCGACGTTTATATATAATACCTTGTTCGGTCAGAATGTTGACACCTTTTATCGCTGTTGCTGGGTTGATCTTTAATAATTTGGATAATTGTGTGGTAGATATAATAGCTTTATCAACCTCATAAGTCCCATCTAAAATATTATCTTCTAGTATTTTTGCTATTTGCGAAAAGATGGGTATACTACTATTTGGATTAATGTTAATAATTATCACCTGCTTTATCTAAATGGTTAGTTGGTTAACTAATTAACCATATAATATCATTTGAATCGTTTGTTGTCAATGAAGTTTGTAAAAATTATTAAAATTAATTATAGATAAAAAAATATTCGTTTGATAATGAAATTATGATATTATATGAATATATTCAAATATAATAATATGGAGGTAACTAAGATGAAATATAAAGTTGCATTTGTATGTGTTCATAATTCATGTAGAAGCCAGATGGCGGAAGGATGGGCTAAAGAATTAGCGAATGAAGTGTTTGATGTTTACTCAGCAGGAACAGAAAATTATTCAGAGGTAAAACCAAAGGCTGTGCAAGTCATGGAGGAAGTTGGAGTAGATATGAGTTCTCATAAACCAAAATTGCTTTGTGATATTCCAAATGATATAGATATTTTGATTAAAATGGGATGTAATGTTACATGCCCTTATTTACCTAATAAACATACAGAAGATTGGGGTCTTGATGATCCATCAGGTGGTGGACTAGAGGATTTTAGAAATACAAGAGATCTAATAAAGATAAAAGTAGAAGAATTAGTAAAACGAGTTGTGGATGGAGAATTATCTTTATAATAAGTTTTATCCCCTAAATATGGATTTATGAGAATTACTTATTTAGGGGATGTAATGACACTTAAAAAGATTTACATTGTTGTAGAAATTCAATGTATGCAATGATGTGGTTAAGAAATTCAGGCGATTTATCTGATAAAGAGCCTATGATTTGTTCTGTTAATGCATTTGATGTAGGGCTAGATGATGTAATTAATAATTGATTTGGTGTTATTTCTAGAACTGAGCAGATTTTCATGATTGTTTCTAAAGAAGCTGTTGTATTACCTCTTTCGATGTTTCCAATATACTGTATGGAAAGACCTGTCGACCCAGCCAACTTTTCTTGAGTTAATTCTTTTTTTAATCTATATTGTTTAATATTTTTTCCTAAAAGGTTTAAATTAACGATTTTATTATTCATTAATAAAACGCACCTCCTTCCATATTTATAGGATATGATAAATTTCGAATTTTAATAAGCATCCATTAAGAGTAATTGCTCTTTATAGATTGCTTTTTTTATGGTATAATAAGTTAATTGCTCCAAATAGTTTATATTTTAATCTTTGTAGTTGTTATTTTGCTTATATTTTTAAGAAATTACTCATTATACAAAAATAAAGTAGTGCATTAATATTTTTATTTGATATTATTATATCTATATATTGCAATTATACAATATTGTTAACAGAATATAAAGTGATTTAATGAAAATATATTTGATATGTAAGGTGGTTCAAATAACTTTTAATATACAACAAAGGAGGAACGAAATGTTTAAAAGTATTAAATTCAAATTAATGGCTTATTTCACTATAATTATAATTGTGATAAGCGGCGGTGTGGGAATTATGGCATGTGTGTCATCAATAAACGCACTACATAAAACAGTAGACAATGAATTAATTGAGTTAGCTAGAGGGTATAGTAGCTATATAGAATCAGAGATCAGTATAGCAAAAGCAACAATGAATGGAATAGCTAATAGGAATGTAATCAAATCATTTGATTGGAATGAACAAAAAAAAGCTATTTGTGATGAAGTTGATAAAAACAAGATATTTGCAGGAATGTTTATTGTAGATAAGAATGGTATGGCACATTTTACTAATGGCAAAACTGCAAGTGTTAACGATAGGACATATTTTAAAGAAGCAATGAAAGGGAATACATATTTTAGTGATTTGATTTTTAGTGATATCATGGGAGGCGTTGAATTTTTTGTAGCTTCTCCAATTAAGAATAATGGAATAGAGGGAGTTGTTGTTGGTTTTGTAAAACCACAATATCTTAGTAACTCCATAAACGATATAATACTCAATACTAGTGGAGGAGCTTTTATTGTTGATGCAAAAGGAAACACAATAGCTCATAGCAATATGGATATAGTTTTAAAACAAGAAAATATATTAAACGATGAGATAGATGATTCAAAAGAATTGGCTAAAGTTATTGGGAATATGATATCAGGAGAAGCTGATACGGATGAATATGTATATGAAGGAAATACATATTACTGCGGATATCATCCTATAGGAGAAACAGGTTGGAGTATAGCTGTAAAAGCATTAAAAGGTGATTTGCTGGCTGATGTAATAAATCTTAGAAGAAATCTTATATGTATGATTATCATAGCATTGATAATTGCTATAGGGTTAGTGTATTTTATTGGTAATCTATTTTCAAAACCTATAATACTAGCAACTAAACATGCTGTAACCATGTCCAAATTAGACTTGACGAAAAAAGTACCAGATAAATTTTTAAAAAGAACTGATGAAATTGGTGATTTGGCTAGAGCTTTTAATGTTATAACTGAGAATGTAAAAGCTATAATGAAAGACATACAAGAGTATGCTTTGGACCTTGAAGATTCTTCTATAAAATTATCTGATGCCATAAATGAAAATACAGCTACATCTGAAGAAATATCAAAAGCAGTTGAAGTTATAGCAGATGGAGTAACTATGCAAGCAAGACAATCAGATAGTGTAGTAAGGGAATTATCGCAACTTGGTAATCTTATAATTGAATCTCAAGAATTAGCTCAAGAAGTTAATTCAGGAACCAATCAAGTAAAAGATGTTAATATTAAAGGTAGAAAAATAATAGAAAAATTGAAAAAAGAATTTGAATCAAATATTGAAGTGACCAATAAAGTCAATAGTAATACTGTTGAGTTGGCAGATCAGTCAAAATCAATAGAGAATATCTTAGTAGCAATCTCTAATATTGCTAATCAAACTAATCTATTAGCATTAAATGCAACTATAGAAGCTGCTAGAGCAGGTGAAGAAGGAAAAGGTTTTGCTGTTGTTGCAGAAGAAATAAGTAAGTTAGCAGATGATACGAAAGAAGCAACTGAAGATATTTCAAAAATACTTAATAAGATGACTAATGAAATTGAAATTACTAATAATAACATGAATGAAGCAGGAGAGATTGTTGGTAATGTAGATAGATACTTAGATAAAACTGTTTCAACTTATGATATAATTGAAAATTCAACTAAAACAGTGATAGATTTATTCAAGGAACTTAACAAAGCACTTCTCCAAATAAGTGAAAATAAAGATAAGTCATTTTCTTTTGTTGAAGAAATTTCAGGTATAATTCAAGAATCAGCAGCATCCACAGAAGAAGTGAATGCGTCAGTTGAAGAACAAACAGCATCAATGGAAGAAATAGCTAAGTCTAGTGAAAGACTAGCGGATATTGCAATTACTATGGAAAAACTCTCTGAGAAATTTACCATATAAAATATATAGCAATAAATAAAGACATAGTTTCAACATAGTAATTTACAAATTAAATTTTGTTTTTACCCTTAATTCTTGGTGTTAAGAATTAAGGGTCTTTTTTAATATCCTAAAGCTTTAATATAATTTTTAATGATCTCTTCCAAACAGTGAAGTTCGTTTCCATTTAGTTTGGATAGTGATTTGGATATATTATTAGTATCTTTTTCATTAGTAATACCTAACAACAAATAATCTGTACTAACATTTAAAGCTTTGGCTACTTTTATTATACTTTCAGCACGAAGATTTTTTCTGCCTGTTTCAACAGTTGAAAAAAATTGGTGGCTTAGATTTGATTTTTCTGCGGCTTGTTCTTGGGTATATCCAAGTTGTTTTCTTCTAATCATTATACGATGACCTATTGTTTCAGATAGGATTTCTTCATTCATAACAAACACCTCTTTTATATTATAAGCCTATAATAGAATTTTATCTATTATAGGCTTATTTTATAATAGCCTTTAGTTGCAAAAATTCTACTAAAGATATAAAATAATGTATAAGAGGTGATATTGATGGATCGATCAAATAATAAAGTCAACCTAGAAAAACTTAATAATTTACGTAAAACTCTTGATAATAACAATTATGGACATAATAATAAATTGGAAGAAGTATTAAAAATCAGTAAGGAGTTGGATGATTACATATTAATGATTCAAAACAGATTGAGAAATGATAAAAGTAAATAAGTTGCAAGTCACTCAAAATACAAAGAAGAGGTGATAGTAAAAATATAGTACCAATGTATTATTTTGAATGGTATAATATATGATAATAATAATTTTAAATAATGTATTAAAATTTATTATTGTGAAGATATATATGACTAGGATAAACATTAAAGGAGCTTACTTACATGATAAATAAAACTATGGAACTATGGGAAAAAGAAGAATACAAAAGTAAGAACAATGATTTCGTACCAACTCTTGATACATATATTTTAGATGGGAATAAGAAAAGAGGAACTGTTCTAATATGTCCTGGTGGAGGATATGCATTCACTTCGGAAAGGGAAGCAGAACCTATAGCATTAAAATTTAATGGGGCAGGGTTTCATGCTTTTATTTTACATTATAGTGTAGCGCCCAATAGACATCCACAACCATTATTAGATGTATCAAGAGCTATGTGTATAATAAGAGAGAATTCAGAAAAATGGAATATACATACTGATAAAATAGCAGTATGCGGTTTCTCAGCAGGAGGTCATTTAGTAGCAAGTCTTGGAGTACATTGGGATAAAGATTATATAAATAATGCTAGTGGTATAATAAAAGGGCAAAATTATCCCAATGCCCTAATACTTAATTATCCTGTAATTACTTCTGGGGAATTAGCTCATAGAGGTTCTTTTGATAATCTATTAGGAAAAGAACCAAGTGAAGAATTATTGTATGAAATGTCTTTGGAGAATCAGGTTAACAAGAATACTCCTCCAACATTTTTATGGCATACCGTAGAAGATGAGGGTGTTCCTATGGAAAACAGTTTATTATTTGCTCAAGCTTTACGTAAAAATGATATTCCATTTGAACTTCATCTATATCCTCAAGGACCTCATGGTTTATCTCTTGCAACTGAAGAAACAAGAAGTGAAGGTATGAATAATTATCCTCATGTTGCTACATGGATAAAACTATGTATAGAATGGTTAATGTCTGTTTTTGATAATGAGTAATGAATTAAGCATCATATAGTATTTGTTGAAAAACTATTATAGATTTTGTTAGATTAACCCTGAAAGTGTATCTCGAGATACAC